>JAEWUY010000136.1 GCA_023396795.1 Bacillota bacterium
GATAATGGTTGTGCCTTTTTCGTGACTAATTCGTTTTAAAAGAGAAAAAAGATCATAGGCTGATTTTTCATCTAAGGCACTTGTCGGCTCATCTAAAATAATAATTTCCGGATTATTAATAAGACAACGTGCTAAAAGAACTTTTTGCATTTGACCACCCGAGAGCTTAGCAAATAAGCGTTGTTTATAAGACGCCATACCGACAAGTTCTAGCACTTCGGATACTCTTTGTTTTTGACTTTTGTTGAGTATTTTTATTAATCCTAATTCAGCGTGAAGATTTGAGGCGACAAGTTCAAATACTGTCGTCGGGAATCCCGCGACATGAGCGGTGGCGCTTTGCGATAAATAACTGATTTTTGTCCAGTTTTTAAACTTTTTTAAGTCTTCTTCAAAAATGCGAACTAATCCCGATGTCGGCTTAAGCTCATCAAGAATAATTTTAAGCAACGTTGTTTTTCCCGCCCCGTTAGAACCTAAAATCGCTAAAAATTCGCCACGATCAACATTAATCGATACATTGTGCAAAACATGATGTGTTTCATAAGAAAAAGAAACATTCTCAATATTAATGACACTCATGATTCAATGAATCCTTTAGCGATGGAATATAAATTATCTTTCATCACACTGAAATAATCTTCCCCGGTAATTTTTTGTTCGTTTGTTAAACTTTCTAGTGTGTTTAGATAAGCTAGTTCGGCGTTTGTCTCTCCGACGACAGTCAATACGGCATCGCTAGGTGTTAACGATTCGGCATAAACGTACTGGATGTCATTGGCATTTACAATATCAATCACGTTAGCAATATCTTGTTGTGTTGGTTCTTGCTCACTATCATAACCGTTGATGGGCAAAGCAATAAGGTCATACGCATTGGTTATATAACCAAAAGCTGCGTGGCCACTGACCAAATATTGCCCAAAACCAGATGCCAGAAATGTAACAAATTGCTCGTGCAAATCATTAAATTTATTAGCAAAAAGTTGATAACGGTTTTCGTAATACTGACTATGGTCGGGATCAGTACTTACCAGGGCATTTTTGATATTTTCCATTTGTTTTTTGGCATTTAGTGGACTTAACCAAGTGTGAGGATCTTCTTCCTCATCGTTGACAAGAAGTTCAAGGCCAGCAGTTGTTTCAACATAAACAAGATCGGGATTTGCAACCGTATTTTGAAGATGATCAACAAAATGTTCAAGACCCGCGCCGTTATAAACAAACATATCTGCTTGACTGAGGTTTATAATATCGCCAGTTGTTGGCTCATAAGCATGAATTTCACCGCCAGAAGGGACGATGTTGGTGACTTCGACATAGTCGCCTCCAATTTTCTTTGCAAAATCTTCCATCACAAAAAAACTAGTATAAACTTTGAATTTATCGCTGGGCAACGGGTCATTACACGCCACAAGAACAAGCGACAAAAGGGGGAGTAGCCAAATTTTATGTTTCATATTTTCTAAATGGTAATGCGAATCATTCGCAATAACATTTTATATCTTTGTTGCCTTTTGTGTCAATTTAAACGCAAAGAGATCAGTGAGTACTTTACTTTGTAAATATATAACGTTCGTCTATCATTAAGTTATAAACAGCTGAAAGGAGCTAATGTATGAAAGTATTTATTGTCGGCGGAACAGGTTTGATTGGTAGCGTAGCAGCTCGTGAGTTAATAAGTCGTGGCCATGAAGTAACCGCAATCGCCTTACCGCCTCTTCCGAAAGGCGCTATCTTGCCTCCTGAAATGAAAATCGAATTAGGCAATTATATGGAGATGAGTGATGAAAAGCTTCGTAGTCATCTGCAAGGAATGGACGCTTTGGTTTTTGCTGCTGGAGTCGATGAGCGAATTGAAGGCCCAGCTCCTATTTATGATTTCTTCAAAAAGTACAATATTGACGCTTTAGAAAGATTAATAAAAATCGCCAAGGAAGTTGGCGTCAAACATGTCAATATTTGCGGTTCTTACTTCTCATATTTTGCAAAAAAATGGCCCGAATTAGAATTAACTAAACACCATCCATATATTCGTTCGCGAATTGATCAAGAAAAAATGGCACTTTCTTACGCCGACGAAAATTTCCATGTTTCAGTTCTTGAACTGCCATACATTTTTGGTGCTCAACCGGGTCGTAAACCAGTATGGGTTTTTCTAATTGAGTCAATTCGCAAGATGAAGAAAAATACTATGTACACTAAAGGTGGCACAACGATGGTTACAGTCAAACAAGTAGCTCAAGGTATTGCCGGGGCTTTGGAAAAGAGTAAAGGCGGAGTAGCTTATCCTTTTGGTTATTATAATTATGAATGGAAGCAGTTCCTCGAGATTGTTCACAAACATATGGGGTATCCAGAAAGTCGTAAGGTCATTACAATTCCTAGTTTTCTTTTTGCTCTTCAAGGAATGCAAATAAATAAAACTCGAAAAAAAGAAGGTTTGGAAGGTGGTTTGGATATGGTTAAATTCACCAAACTGCAAACCGCTAATCTTTTCATTCAACCTGAAGAAGGGGCACTTGAACTCGGTGTGACGGATGATAATATCGATGCTGCGATTGGCGAATCAGTAAAACTGTCGCTTGATATTCTCGATCACAAAGCAACAGATATCGTTGAAATGAAGGGTCAATAATCTGATTGTTTACTAAAAATTAAAAGTCTAATTATTTACAGTTGTCTAAACTACTCGTATAATAATTATATAAGCTAAGCTTATGCCTTAATCATGGGCAAGGAGGAAAATTAATGATTAATGAATTTGGTCTAGACTATGTTGTACACCTAGTCCTACTTATTTTTGTCGGAGCATTATGGGGTGGAGTTATCCGCATAGTCCGTGGCAAAGTCGTCATCGGTGTTCTTTACATCCTGACAGGCGCCTTCTTTGGTATCGGTTGGATTATTGATCTCATCAATATGCTAACCAAGAAAAACTTCGCCACCGCGTAGTCCAATCTTAAATTATCAAAAATTGTACATGCTATGCATGTACTTTTTTTATAGCCCTTTTTACAAAAAAATATAGTCACTTTCGTTATAAGTAACGATAGATATTGATATAATAATTAAGCGAAATTGAGGATGATTTATGATTGAACTACGGGGTATTACCAAAGATTATTTAAGTGCTGATAATGTTACGCATGCTTTGCGAGGTATTGATTTAAACTTTCGCAAATGTGAATTTGTTTCGATATTGGGCGCATCGGGCTGTGGCAAAACAACCATGCTCAATATTATTGGCGGTCTTGACCGATACACAAGTGGCGATTTATTAATTAATCAAAAATCAACCAAAGAATATAAATCAAGCGATTGGGATGCGTATCGTAATCGCTCAATTGGTTTCGTTTTTCAAAGTTACAATCTTATTAATCATATTTCTGTTCTTGCTAACGTTGAACTAGCCTTGACTCTTTCTGGTGTCTCGGCCAAAGAAAGAAAGGCCCGGGCTAAAGATGCCCTTGTTCGTGTTGGTCTTGAAGATAAGCTGACCAAAAAACCCAATCAGCTTAGTAATGGACAAATGCAACGTGTCGCGATTGCGCGCGCCCTTATTAACGATCCCGAAATTGTTTTGGCCGATGAACCAACTGGGGCTCTTGATAGCGTCACTTCTGTGCAAATCATGGACATTTTAAAAGAAATTGCTAAAGACCGTTTAGTAATCATGGTGACGCATAATCCCGATATTGCCGAAGAATATTCAACGCGTATCATTCGCCTCAACGATGGATTAGTAATCGATGACAATCACCCCTTTGATGGTAAAACGTTAGTGGGTTGCGACGCCGCTACTGAAAAAGTCACTAAGGATATTAAGAAAAAAACATCGATGTCCTTTTTCACTGCCTTTATGCTTTCACTTCGCAATTTGGCAACAAAAAAATCACGAACGATATTAACTTCTTTTGCTGGTTCGATTGGCATAATTGGTATTGCTCTTATTTTGTCGTTATCGGCCGGGTTTAGCGATTATATATATCAAGTTCAAGTTGATACGTTGTCGACTTATCCAATTACGATTCAACGCGAAACCACCGATTATTGGGCTTTGATTAATAGCGCTCGGGATAACGAAGGTGAAGAAGAATATCCCAACAGTGATACAATTTCTTCCAATCCGATTACTTCGACGTTTGTTTCGGCCGTGGGTGCTAATGGTCACGTCAATGATTTAGCAAGTTTCAAGTCTCATCTTGAATCTAGTGATTTTAAATCTGCATACGCTGAAGATTATTCGGCAATCCAATATAGTTACAATATAAATTTCCGTGTTTATTCAACAACGTATGATGATTCAACTAATACGCGATTATATCCGTTAAATATTCCTGCAGAATTTAATGCCTCGCGCTATTTGGGTTTAGCTTCCATCTATGATGAAATGCTTGACAACGTTAATCTTTTACAGTCCCAGTATCAACTTCTAGCCGGAGATTATCCTAATCCCACAGATGAAGATGATAAATATAAAATCGCTATTGTCCTCGATGAATATAACCGTATTCCTGATTATGTTTTAGCTAGTCTTGGATTAATATCGATTCAGCAGCTTCTTGTTACTGGTTCTAGTTTTACAACTACATTTGCATCGATGCTTAACTTAAAGCTTAAAATGCCACTTGCAGCTGAACTATACGCCGACACTAATGACAACGGAACATATGAGGGCGTTACTAATTCTCCGACGAGAATGAAAACGATTCTTGATAATTCAATTGAGTTAGAAGTTGGTGCTATTTTAAGACCACGCCCCAATGTTAGTGCAACATCCTTATCAGGTAGTGTTGGATATTTAAGTTCTTTAACAAAAGAAATTATTGAGCGTACAAACGAAACCGCTGTTGTTCAAGCTCAAAAAGCAAATACGGAAATAGATATCGTCACCGGAAGTGCTTTTGTTGCTCCAACGACGCTTCAAACCCGTTATTCAGAGTTTGGCGTTTGCGATTTAAACGTTCCTAACGCTATTCACATTTATCCAAATAGTTTTGAATCTAAAGATCGTCTTGTTGCTATGATTGATGAATATAATCAAGGAAGGGCCGAGTCTAATAAAATTAAGTATACGGATTATGTCGATATTTTAATGTCATCAGTAACCATTATTATTAATGCCATTACGACAATTTTGATTGCTTTTGTTTCGATTTCACTTGTTGTGTCTTCGATTATGATTGGTGTTATCACCTATATTTCTGTTCTCGAGCGAACTAAAGAAATTGGTATCTTACGAAGTATTGGCGCGCGAAAGCGAGACATATCACGTGTTTTTAACGCTGAAACATTACTGATTGGCGGGTTTGCTGGTGTTTTGGGTGTTGGAATTGCTGCCATCTTAAATTGGCCAGTTAATTTGATTATCAATAGCTATGTTGATGTTGGCACGATTTCCGTCTTGCCGTGGTACGCCGTTTTTCTTCTAGTCGCCATTTCGATGTTTTTAACTTTCGTAGCAGGTTTAATTCCTTCACGAATCGCTTCGAACAAAGACCCGGTCATCGCTTTAAGAACCGATTAAATATGAAATTAATTGGCCACTTTCAAGACGATCAATATCCTTTTACTGGTATAAATACCGTTCGCCAAATCGTTAGGGCGGTTGTTTTAGACGATAAAAATAATATCGCCTTAACAAAAATTAACAATACTGATAAGTTTGGTCTTCGTGACTATTATGAATTACCGGGCGGTGGGGTACAAAAAGACGAGACGCATCTTGAAGCACTACGACGCGAAATGGAAGAAGAGATTGGCTGTTTGGTTGACCATATTCAAGAAATTGGCGAAGTAATAGATTATTACAATCTTATTAAGCGCGAGAATCATTCTTGTTTCTATTTAGCCCGAGTAGTTGGACGCGTGCCAACACGCTTAGAACCCGATGAAATAGCTCGTATCGAAAAGACAATTTGGGTGCCAATCAAAGAAGCCATTCGTTTATACGAAAAGATGCAAAATGTTCTTGTTGGTAAACTAGTTAAGCAAAGAGAATTACCAATCCTTAAAAAAGCCGAGAAAATGATTAATAGTCTTTGACAACTTCGCATTGGCTCGATATTATTATTTAGCGTAGTTAACTGGCGATCGTGGTGAAGTGGTTAACACATCTGGCTGTGAACCAGACACTCGTGAGTTCGATTCTCATCGGTCGCCCCATTTCAAAAAATAAGACCCATTGGGTCTTTTTTTCATGGGGCAACCGATGAATGGTAAATTTGATGAAGTGCGTAATGTTTTTCTTATATATTTATTAGAGGAAAGTATGGGAACAAACAACGGACACGCGAATGAACAAGAGATAATTGAACTACTTAGCGGAAAAAGAATAAGTAATTTGGTGCCCCGTTTAATGTCTATTAGAAATTGACCATATTATCAAACATAGAAATATATTTACATTTTCAAAATAGTGTTTTAACTTTTCTATTAGAAAACTTTTTACTATATTACTACTAAAGAAAAATGTAGTTGTTATTCTTTTACTCAGAAAGTACAATATTTTTAACAAAAGTTGGAGAATTATAATTATGGAAAAACGTGAAAGATTCGAAAAAGTAGCTGTCGCAAGGACAAATAAAGTGTTAAACGACTTAAGATTATTAGGTAATTGTTCAAACAAAAACAACTATTCCTACACAGATACAGACATTAAAAAGATATTCAATTCAATTGAGAATGAAATTAAAAAGACTAAAGCTAGATTTTTAGGTGGAAAAAAAGAAGACAGATTCACTTTATAGGGGATTAATATATGGAAAATGAAGAAATTTTAGTAGCTTTACCATCTAACTTTATTAAAAGGGTTGAACAAATAATTAATGAATACAATAGTACTGGACGAGGATTAATCCATGGGTTCCAAAAAGATGCAATTCAAAATTCAGTTGGTGCTCGCGCTACTAACTCTTGGAATAATTGGAAGTGTTGCATAGATTTAGTTGAAACTTTAAAAGGACGATTCCTGTGTGTCACCGACTACGGAACGGAAGGATTAACTGGACCGAATAAAAAGATTTCTGAAATTGCAGAAATGTGTGATGCTAATGAAACCTTTCCCGAAGGTTGGAGACTGGCGAGAATTTCATGCAACAATGTTTCTGGTGGCTTATCTACTGGTGCTGGTTTGTTTGGTATAGGGAAAATACTCTATAGCGCAGCTTCAAAAACCAGTGTTTGTAAATATTATTTTGAATCATTAACTGCTGGGTTCGGATATAGATGCAATGTCAATGATAAAAACAAATCAAATCCGTATGGTGCTTTTGAGGGTGAAACCGCAAAAGCGTATATTAAAAACAAAACTGGATTAGACCCAATTGAACATATAGGTACAAGAATTATCATATGCGATCCAAAAGATGAAATAGTCGAAGCGATTGAAAATGGTGAGATGTATAGGAATATTCAAGAAACTTGGTGGAGAAGTATCCCTTATCATGTAAACGAGAATACAGGTCTTTTTTTGAACGGAATCAAGGTCACTATTCCAAATCAATATTTGCATGATAATTATGAAGCTGGTCATTTTTATGAAGATGACACATCTGTAAACGTTTATCCAGAACTCATTTTAAAAACTAAAAAAGCGGGATTCTTTGTATGCAAAGAACTTAGTGAAGATTTAAGAGGCTTTTATTTTTATCGAAGAGGAATGAAAATTGGACAAATCAGCTTAAATGATATTGTTCCAAAGAGCATTTCTGATAGATATTTTGGATATGTTGAAGTGCAACCACATTGGGAAGAAGAATTGGTTCCTTTAGAAAATATTACTCATTATGATGTCCAATCAACAAAAAAGAATAACAAGGTGTATTCTGAATTAAGGCACTTTGTTACTAATTTGGTTACTGAAAAACTTAAAGATTGGGGATTTATTAAAGAAAAAGAGAGCCAAGATAAGATTCTTCATTCACTTTTGTCTGAAATTCAAGATGACATTCAAAGCTTATTTAAAGATGAAGGTTTTGACAATTTAGGAAAAGGTGATCTCAAATCCCAATATTCAATTCGATTAAAGGATGTCGTTTTTCCAAACCCGGATGAACGAAGAACAGTTTATGACGGTGATAAGATAACATTTTTATATAATGTAAAAAGCAATTACTCGACAAAGAAAAAATTCATTTGTGAAGTAAAAATAATTTCACCTAATGGGTTCTCAAACATTATTTCTACACAAGAAATAGAAATAGATCCATTAAGCACATATCGTTCCGACGTTGTTAGTATTGAAATAAAAGAAGCTAATGCAGAAAAATATATTGATAATGCAATTATTTTATCTGTCTACCCAACATCCGGAAGAGCTATTAAACCAAAGAAAATCATTTTCTACTATGCGATTGAAACAAAGAAAAACAGCGAGAAAGATTTCGAATTGACAATGTCAAATAGAGTCATGCCGAAAGTAAACGATAAGAGAGTTAATTCAGGGCAAATAATCCATGACATTAAATATAATTGCGTAAGCAATATAGAAGTTCTAACACGAGTTAGACTTTCTGTCTCAACACATAATCTAGAGGACAACGCTAGTTTGATTGAAAAAGTATTTGAACATGACTTTGAATTAACTCCTTTTGAAACAAAAGAAAGCAATCCCCTTGATATCATATTTGATGAACTTATCTATGATGACAAATTGAAAAAAGGTAAGATAGATATTCGCGCAAGGCTCATTGTCAACGCCGATAATGGCATATATGAAAAAGGCGAAGTGGTCAGCGAATACAAATTCACGATTTTCTATAACATGAATGAAAAGAGAGGAATTGAAGACTCGTTTAGCATCCACCCAATTAATGAACCAGATAACCCTAGAAGATCTTGGAGCGATGGCCATACTGGGGATTGGAAGATATATGTGAATATTGGGCATCCTGAATACGCAAGATATGACAACGACGACTTTAAGAGATGGTACCTTGAGAAATTGGTTATCCAAGAATTTGTAATATTATATTTAAGAGAAGGAAAATATGACCAAATTGGATTTGTAGATGATCCGGACGGTTCTAAAACAGACCATATTAGTGTTCTTATTAATTTATATAAAAAAATTGACGAAATGTGGTGGAAAAAATGTCAAAGATAATAGGGAAATCAAAAGACGGTTCTAAAATTTATTTAGACGCGATGAACCCTCAAGAAATTAGGGAAGCGAATGAGTTTTTAGAATTTTTGCAAAGAGATATTAAGGCTTTTGAAGTCGAGCTATGCAAAAAGTATCTGCCATCATCATTAGAATACAAATATTACATCGGCGAATTCTTAGCCAATCAAATAAAATCCAAAGGAATTACATCTTTTGAGCGACTATACGTTTTTGAAGAAATTAAAAATTGGATTCAAACAGATATCGAAACAAATAAAGATAGGGGCAATAGGAGACTTTTTTATGACTATTGCTATCGTCTATATTGTTTTGAGTATGATATTGTCTTTTCGTTCACATGGCGTCAGTGGAGCGAATTTTTAGATAGATCTGTCACAACCAAGGATGTCAGATTGCTATACTGGATAAAAGAAAAAATACAAGACATGAGAGAAGATGACTTTAGAATGTTTTTGCTTGTTATAAACGAATATTTAAAAAACCGGGATACTTCAGTTTTTGAAGATGAAGAATTATTTAAGAAGTATGGGCTTTTATATGAAACAGTAGTTCAATGGAACGTTTTGCTTAAAAAGTATTTCAAAGGAAAAACCGAAAATTTCACAAAAGCAAGAAAAAACAACGTTACCAAATATAAGAGAAAATATGTTTCTCAATCAATTTCTGAATCAAAGTTTAAAACAACAGAACAAATGCCTCAACTATGTGAAAAAATATTTGTTTCCTTATTCGTAGATATCGATACAAGCGGAAATTTTGAAAAAGGCTTATAAAGCCTTAAAAATGTTTTCTGCTATTCTTTGAATGACCGACACAACGACACTATTTCCAGCTTGCTTGTAAAGGTGAGTATAAGCCAAGTTTGAGAGTTTATATGTTTTTGGAAAACCTTGAAGGTTGAAACATTCGTGTGGCGTAAGTTTTCTTATGCCGTGTTTTGATAAAATTAATGGAACATTGTGGCCACCAGTGCCCATATTAGCGGTTAAAGTTGGACAAACACCCGATTTATTTTCTCTGACGTAAACCCTTCTCCATTGATAAACGGTGTTAGAAGAAACAATTCTTTTTGTAAGCTCGTCGTAAAAGAAACAATTCTCTTTGTTATAGTAGAATCTGTCATCGACCCTTTTGCTAAATTCAATAACATCAGATAATTTTGTTGTTAATTCAACTGGTGATGGAAATTCAAATTTTTGATATGACTTCTTACTTTTAAAGGCAACTATATAAATTCTTTCTCTGTTTTGAGGAATGTTCCCATAATCCTTCGCATTTAAAACTTGGTATTTAACAAAATATCCGCATTCTGAAAGGTATTCTAAAATTACTCTAAATGTATTCCCATTATCGTGGCTTATAAGATTCTTAACGTTTTCTAAGAAAATAGTTTTTGGATGTTTATCTTTAACAATTCTCACAAGTTCAAAAAACAGGGTTCCTCTACCTTTTTCATCACTGAATCCTTGTCTATATCCAGCGATGCTAAATGCTTGGCATGGGAAACCGGCCAGCATAACATCAAATTTAGGTATTTCGTTTGTTTGGACGATATTGATGTCGCGACAATCTACTCGAGTGGAGAAATTGTTTTCAAATGTTTTACGGGCATTTTCATCAATCTCATTTGCATATATAGTTTCAAAAAAGCCAGTTTCTTCGAACCCTTTATCAATGCCACCAACTCCAGCAAAGAAACTGGCACACGAAAGTTTTTTAACTTCATTTTCCATACGAAAAGTATAAATATAATTGCGGCGCGCCGCAACTACTATTTGAAAATCTAAATTAGTAAAATCATCTATTAGAAGATATAATCTAAATATGGATTTGTTATTACAATATGATAGTGCTAAATTCAATGATTACATTTTGAAACTGAAGACAATCGCTTCTTTTTCAAAATTGTTTTCGGAAAATGATGCCCCTTATATTCATTCTAGATCTGCCGAAAACATTTATACCGATTCTTTAGGCGCTATTAATGTCTCTAGAAATGACTCCACAGCTGATGCCGTTTATGATAGAACGGGTGTCGGCATTAAAACCTTTATTAATGTTAGTAACCAAAAAATTGCTGAATTTAATGGATTAAGACCACGTTATGCGCACCTTCACGGCATCGACTTAGCCAGAGCGATTGCTGGATTCAGAAACAATAGAATCGATATCACCATGCGTGCTTATGGTTTGAATCGAATCATCTACCATTATATCGTTAGAGAACCCGCCATTATCAAAATCTTCGAAGAAGAAATGAACCGAGTTGATATTGACAACATAACAATTACTGTAGAAACAGACAAGAAAATTGCTTTTACTGACGGGATAGAACAATATGAATTTGTTTATTCAAAAAGCACCTTATACAAAAGGTTCAATCTTGAACACCCCTTTGTTGAGTTTGAGGTTTCCATCATATCAGATCCTCTCGATGAATTAGTAGAATATTTGAACTATCAAGACCTCACACCTGGACTTATTAGTTTTTATACACCTCCATCGGAGCCCGACACCCTCATCATTCCTCTTTACACAGAAGACGCGGGAGGAAATAGAAAAGTTTGGGAGAGAAGCGGATTAAATCAATGGAATGCTGCTGGCCGGCCAAGGCATCTAAATGAAGTGTATATAAATTTTCCGGCAAGAATCAGACATGCGAATCCAGATTTCTTCCCACATAGAGATGTGCGCTGGGATTTGAGATTGCCGGATGGAAGACATCTGTCTATGAAATTATGCCAAGATAATGAAAAAGCTATTATGTCTGATCCTAACAGGGATTTAGGACAATGGCTATTAAGGGATGTCTTAAATTTAGGAGAAGGTCAACTTTTAACATATGATTATCTTTTAGAGGTCGGCATTGATTCGGTAATTTTTAAAAAAGAGGGAGAAGGTCAATATTCTGTTGACTTTATTTCCTTCGACGATTAAAGGGTTTTTGATCAAACAAACAAGCTAGTTTATCAAAATCAACCATTTCATTTTTTGAAGATCATATCATTTTTGACCTTTTATAAGCGAAATAATATAGCCGAATATGATAAGCAATCAAAAATAGGAAGAAAAAATAACCCTTATAAAGGGGTGAGGTTCACTTGAATTTAATTGGTTCACTTTTTGGGGTTAGAATACGTATTGTATCAAAAGTCGAAAACCCACACATTTCAGAAAAACAAGACCCTTCGTGTCTTTTTTTCATGGGGCAACCGAACAAAAGAAAGCGAGGCAGGCCATATCAATTTTTCTTTTTTCATTATAAATAGCGGGTCATGAAGGATAGATAAAACCGGTTACATTCTCGCAAATAACATTGTTTAAGATTCGCTCCCTTTGTATACTAAAGTATATAAAATCCCATGATTAACATTTTTAAAAGCTTTGTTCCGATTCATCTGGAAGATCACAAAATGCAGGCTTCAGAAGCCGATGTTTTGCAAATTGATGAAAATAAAATTCCATCAATCTTTATTCCGCTCGTAAGTCCTAATGGCACACTAATAGATTTATTCGTCAAAGAAGGCGATAAAGTAGCGGTCGGAACATTAATCGGACGGCGAAAAGATTTTTATGTACCAATTTTCTCTTCGATATCAGGCGTTGTTAAGGGAATAGTTAGCAAATATAATCCACTTGTTGGAAGAGCAAGTGAACATTTAGAAATTGCTAATGATTTTCAAAAGACAAGAGCCGATCCTCTAAAGACCATTTCTTTTGATAGTGATTCCAAAGATATTATTGCCGCCATTAAAGAAGCCGGAATCGTCGGCTTAGGGGGAGCGGGATTTCCTGCGTATTTTAAATATGAAAATAGCAGTAATATCGACACCGTTATAATTAACGGAGTGGAATGTGAACCGTATTTATCAACCGATTATAAATTGCTCCAATATCACGCCCTTGATGTTATTAAAGGTAGCGAATTACTTCGCTTAGCCGCGCAAGCGGATAAGGCCATTATTGTTCTTAAAAAGAACAAAACCGCCCTTGTTGAAACTCTCAAGAAACACTTAGTTGATTTTCCACACGTGACCTATATTTTAGTCAAAGACATATATCCCATGGGTTGGGAAAGACTTTTAATTAAACGAGTTCTTAATCGAACATATAATGCGCTTCCTAAAGAAGCACACGTCATCGTCAATAATGTCGCAACAGCGATGGCGACCGGCCAGGCCTTAATTCAAGGCGAACCGCTTACTCATCGCACGATCACTGTATCTGGAAACGCTATTAAACAAGCAGTCAATATTCAAGCCCCAATCGGTACTCCGCTTTCTCTTATCGTCGAAGAAGTAGGCGGATATACGACTGATGAAGTTGTTTCTTTTGCTGGTGGACCAATGACTTCGCGAGCCCTTAGTGACGATTCATATGTCTTGCAGGCTTCAATGAATGGGTATACGGCGATTAAACCTGTTTCTTATCGTCAAGTGCCTTGTTTAAGATGTGGCGCTTGCACGGCAGCATGTCCAGCTGGAATTCAACCAATCGAAATCAAATTGGCCCTTGATAGTAATAATGTCGATCGTTTAATGAAATTAAATGTTGATCGCTGTGTCGAATGTGGAATATGTTCCTATGTGTGTCCGTCGTTTATCGAAGTGGCAGATACCGTCATTCGCGCTAAAGTCAGAGTTCGCATACAAAACGCTAAGCGCGAGATATCTAAAAAAGGAGCGGTCTTATGAAATTTATCATTCAGCCTCCTCCTTTTACACGCCACAAACGTTCAACGACTTCCATCATGTATGAGCTGAGTGCTTTACTCGCTTTATTGTGGATTGCGGCGATTGTTTATAATTTTACGATTAACCCGAGTTATGGTCTAAAAGCCATTTTTATGGTTGTTGTCGCCGTAGTTACAACCTTAATTTGTGATGTTTTAGTTGCAGCTATTACTTATCGTGATAAGGAAAAACCTCTATTTCGCTATTTATTTATGAAGGTTAAGGAAAATTATAGTCTTGTTACAGCCTTAATATTTGCCTTATCTTTACCAATTGGCACACCTTACTATGTAATTATTATCGGTAGCTTATTCGCTACATTAATTGTTAAATATGCTTTTGGCGGATTTGGGGCCAACATTTTTAATCCCGCTCTCTTTGCCCGCCTCTTTGTCACTTTTGCTTTTGGTTCGCAGTTGACGGCCTTCATTGATACTGTTCCGAGCAATGTCTCGTCATTGACGGATGTTGGGGTGACGATTACGACTTCTTTTTCAAGCCAGGGTGTTAAGTGGATTAGCGATTCGCTAGCGGGGCTCAATGTAACCATGGGACAGCTATGGTTAGGTAATTATGCGGGAGCGATTGGCGAAACGTTTGCTGGCTTAATTCTTGTCCTTGGTATTTATATGGTTGTTCGTAAAATTTGCAACTGGCGGCCGATGGTCGCTTACTTACTGACGGTAATTTTGACAGCGCTTGTCATCGCCTTAATTACTGGTCTTAATCCCGGTACATATATTTTGCTCCATTTAGCGATGGGGGGACTTATGTACGGTGCCGTTTTTATGATTACCGATCCGGTTACTTCCCCGACATCGATGTTTGGAAAAGTTTTAATCGGTGTTATTGCCGGTCTCATGACGGTATTAATCAGAATTCAGGGGGGATATCCTGAAGGCGTTACTTTTGCCATTGCCATCGCTAATTTGCTCTCGCCATTAATCGACCGATTCGCCACAGGCATGACAATCAATAATGGCTTTAAAAAATGGTCAGTTATATTATCGGTTTTACTTTTATCATTAGCTTTGAATGGCGGGTTGGCATATTACAATACGCAAGCGCAAAGTCCGCAACCCGAAGACTCACAAATGGTGATTGACCTTACTAATGACTTACCAATAGAAGAGCCACAAAATATATATTTTGTTGAGGTAGCAACTAGATGAATAAGTTATTAAAATTACCAATTTTCTTAGCGGTAGTTTCCCTTATTGCCGGGGCGACTTTGGCGACCGTTAATTATTTTACTTTGCCGATAATTACGTTGCGTGAACAAATGGCTCTTGATGCTGGGTATCTCGAGCTTCTTAAAATTGATGAAAGCCAATTTGTAACACTGAATCGCGTTCCCGAAACAGGGACGATTGTTGCTGAAGCGGACTTAAGTGCAAAAGGCATCATCGATTATGTGATGTATGAAAATAAAAGTGATGATTCGCTGTTTGGTATTGTCTATAACGGCTTAGTCAGTGGTCATAACAATAATACAATTGTTTTCCAAGTTGGCTTTAAAGGCGGTGTTTTTGCCGGCTATAATAATATATCCAATCAGGAAACGCCGACCTATGGTGGTATATATTTAAATGATTTAGACTCCGTCATTCAAGGATTAAGGGCTGACGATGAAGTAGCCTTCTTAACTGCACTTAACGAATATAAAACAGACAATTCATTAAGAGTGACGAATACCGAAAAGAATCTCATTCCAGCTTTATGGGCGGCGGCCAGTCATTACATGTCTTTACTGGAGGATGCTTCTTAATGAAACAAAAACTTAACATTTTCATTAGTAGCGCCTTTACTAATAACTCGACTTTTGTCTTGCTTTTAGGATTGTGTTCAATTCTCGCTACTTCTAGTACCCTTTCTTCGGCTTTGGGAATGGGGCTTGCAGTTACGATTGTTTTAACAATGACCAATCTTATTATTTCGCTTCTTAGAAAAATAATTCCTAATGAGATACGCATCCCAGTTTACATTATTATCATCGCTTCGACGGTGACCATCGTGGAAATGCTTATGAAAGCTTTTACTCCAGAGTTAACAACCTCATTAGGCGTCTATTTACAGCTTATTGTCGTCAATTGCATAATCATGGCCCGGGCCGAAGTATTCGCCAGCAAAAATAAACC
Organism: Bacillota bacterium; assembly: GCA_023396795.1. Lineage (GTDB taxonomy): Bacteria > Bacillota_I > Bacilli_A > RFN20 > CAG-826 > UBA1424. The sequence goes on from JAEWUY010000136.1 coordinate 16,002, forward strand.
CCTTGATTCTTTAATTGATGGATTGGGAACGTCACTGGGATATCTTCTTTCGATTGTCGTCTTATCTTTATTTAGAGAAATTATCGGAACGGGGGCCCTAACTTTCGTCAATCCTTTTAATAATGTAACCGTCTTCAGTTGGACGATATTTGATGCTCGCTATGCAATACCTTTGATGGTTGATAATACCGGTGCATTTTTAATTCTTGGTTTATTATTGGCGGGTATTAACGGCATAGCGATGATTGTTTCTTCGCGAAAAAAGCGGCGGAAAGAAGCCTTAATCGTCAAAGGCGAACAAGGATAGAAACGATATGGGTATAATTGCATTAATCATTTCAGCAATGCTGGTATCTAATGTTGTATTAGTTCGTTTTTTAGGTACTTGTCCCTTTTTAGGCGTTTCCAAGAAGCTCAATAACGCCATTGGCCTAGGCTTAGCCACGATGTTTGTTGTCTTCTTCTCTTCGTTATTATCATATGGTTTATATCACGGCGTATTAAAACCGCTGGGCTTAGAATTTTTATCGCTTGTCAGTTTTATTTTAATCATTGCCTCGTTTGTGCAGTTTGTCGAAATGTTTTTAAAAAAATTCATCCCTTCTTTATACCGATCATTAGGAATTTATTTACCTTTAATCACCACAAATTGTCTAGTGTTAGGTATTGCTCTAGAAATTATCGGTAACAATTATTCCTTACTGGAAACAATCGTCTATTCCTTATCGGTAACGGCAGGCTTTCTTCTTGTTTTAATCCTCTTTTCTATTATTCGTGAACGAGTTGAATCAATGAACCGTGTTCCGCAAGCTTTTAAAGGAGTTGCCATCGCCTTGATCATTACAGCGCTTATGACCATGGTTTTCTTTGGCTTTCAGGGGTTAGCATAAATGCCAGAACTACTTATCAAAACATTGCTAACAATCGCAATACTAGCTGGACTAGTCGGTCTTTTTATTTTTAGTTATTTATTAAATAAAAAGGTTCCTCGCCCCGAGAAGTGCGATCAAGAGAAAATAAACGAATGCTCGCAATGCGCTATTCGTTCATGCCCTCTTTCTCAAAATGTTGATAAGGATAAGGAGGAATAGTAATCATGGCTTGGACCGATATTTTAATCGCCGCCGGAATTATGATCTGCTTAGGGGGAGTATTAGGTTTAGCCCTTGCTTTTGCCGATAAGAAATTAGCGGTAAAAAGCGATGAGCGTATTGCTGCCGTCACCAAAATGCTTCCCGGACTTAATTGCGGATTATGCGGTCATCCGGGATGTGAGGCAATGGCTACAGCCCTTCTTAAAGG
>JAEWUY010000053.1 GCA_023396795.1 Bacillota bacterium
GCCCTTGTCGATTAGCTTCTCGTATTTCAAAAATTTCTCGAGATGTTTTTCCCGTTGTCGAAACGACGATATCATCGCTTCCAAGCGAATCCAAAATAACTTTTAAAGCATCTTCTCTTGTCAATGAAAAGGGCGAATGTTCTTTTACTACTTTGTATTCAGAAAACATTCCTTTTTTTACGATAAGTGCAAATGGCTTTGAATTCGATTTGAAATAATTAATGGCATGATCAATTTGGTCAAGATACATATTCTCATCAAGAACGAGATAGTCAATGCCAATGGATTCCAGTAACGAAAGAGTAACTTTTCCTTGCTTAACATGCTGCGGCTCATCATGTTTTCCTGGTTCACCTCTCCAACCAATAATTAGAAGCATTGGTATCGAATAAACATCGTCGTCCGCTAAGGAGAGCAAGGGATTGACTGCATTACCTTCACCTGAATTTTGCATATAAACAACACCATATTTCCCGGTTGATATATGGTAACCTGCACACATCGCCACTGCATTGCCTTCATTCGCAGTAATAATATTTTTATTGGTGGGCGTGTTCTCTTTAATGCAGGCACACAAATTGGCTAAAAGAGAATCCGGTACACCGGCAAAAAAATCTATCTGTCTGTTAATTAAGTTTTGATAAAAGTCGATTGTATTAATCATGCTTGCAACCTATTGTTTTGTTCCTGGAATAAGAGCGAGGACATCCTTAATAGAAATGCAATAGTCTTTTGAAGCTTCAAAAGAACGATGATGTTGTAAAACACTTAAGGCACAGTTTTTCATGGCTGGATAAGCGCTTCTTAACATGTGATTAGCATGGATAATAATATTGGCTCCCCATTCGTATAATTCTTCTTCCGTGAATTGGCTATAAGTGGTTGGAATGACAACAAGGGGAATATTCTTTGAGTATTTTCTGAATTCGCCACAAAATTGTTTAATTTCCTCTCCGTCTTTTTGTTTAGAGTGAATAACGATTCCATCGGCTGCGCCTTCTTCGATATAGATTATTGACCTCCGCATGGCCTCTTCAACGCCATAACCAGCAATTAAGGCCTCAACTCTTGCGAAAATTAAAAAGTCTTTAGTAAGTTGCGAGCTTTTCCCTGCGCGAATTTTTGCGGCAAACTCGTGTGGGTCATCGAGAGACTGTTTGGCATCAGTTCCAAAAAGCGAGTTTTGTTTTAGTCCGGTTTTATCTTCGATAATAACGGCCGATACTCCTAATCGCTCCAAGGTTTTTACGTTGTATGTAAAGTGTTCGATTTTACCACCAGTGTCGCCGTCTAAAATTATGGGCTTAGTGGTCACTTCCATGATTTCTTCAATTGTTCTTAGTCTTGAGGTGAGATCGACTAATTCAATATCGGGTTTTCCTTTAAAGGTTGAATCGCAAAGGGAAGAAATCCACATTGCGTCGAATTCTCTCCGCTCATCTTTGCTTTCATCAATATAAGTCGCGTTTTCAACAATTAATCCAGTAAGACCATTGCTGGCTTCCATAACATTGATATATGGTTTTAAATTTAGCATTTTTCTCAGCTTGGCCCGACGATTGTCTGGAGTGTTTTCCAATTGGCGAATTTCCTTTTCTAAAAGCGTACACGAAATATCTTTGGTATATGGTATTTCAATTAGCTGCCCACCCCATTCTTTAAGTGTTTCAATAACTTTCTCTCTAATATTTCTCTGGACACCTGAACGCCAGTCATCTCCATGAACAACATAGTCTGGTTTTATTGCTTTGAGGTTTTCTGTATAGTCTAAGGTAGATTGCTCTACAACTTTTTCTACGCCCTTAATACTTTCAAAAATCGACTTCCGCTTGTCATAGGACAATACCGGTATTCTTTTATATGTAGCAATGGCAGCATCGCTTAATAAGCCGATTATAACGGATCCGAGTTTGGAGCCTTCCTTAATAATATTAACGTGCCCGTTGTGAATAACATCTGCGCTCATTGCAATGTAGGCTTTTTTCATACTAAATGTCTCCTATTATATGTTCCCTTATGTAATTTTAGTCTTATATTGGTGGGTAGTCAAACTTAGATGAGGTGATACTACCATAATAAAAATTCGGTTTATTTACCGATACTTTGCCCAAACATCAAAAGCATCTTTCTATTAATTGAACTCTTGTTTAAATCAAACTCACAAATAAAAGGAATTGCAAATACAATATATAGGGCAGCAATTTCAGATAAAATAAACCACGTAAGCCCTTGATATAAAAAGACAATCAAAGCTCCAGATACCATTGTCGCAAGTAATAGAATTGCGGAACGACTAACAACTTTGGTTAGATAATGTTCAAATGATTGGTTTTCGGCTCGGAAAAACTTTTCGCTTATTACAAAATTAATAAACAGTATTGTGACTACAAAAATGATTGCCGTTGGCGACGTGGTAAAAATATAGAACGGTAAGATTGCAAGACTTATAAGGCCATTAAACACAAATAATAACCAAAAAAACGCGATATTTATTTTATTTTTTAATTGATAGACGTTTGCTAGTATCCGCGGCAAAGTAATAAAGATGACACTCAGCATAACAACAAATAAAAGGTAGGTAGAAAATACTAATCCATTTTTATAAAATTTATAAAAAGCAAACAAAGTGGCAACGCCTAAAAACAAAGCGATGTATTTAGCTGTTTGTCTTTCAAATCGCTTTGTATCAAAAATCGGTATCTTATATTCAAGATTCTCAGCAGTTTCGACAATGGATTTGTTTTCCTGAGGATGGCGTTTCGCATAGAGCCACGATAGAGATGGCAGGGCCACTAAAGTGGTTGTCGTTATTCCTTCGATCGTTAAATCAAATAAGGTTGATGTCTCCACCATTGTATAGCCAAGAAAAGCACCAAAGATAATAAGAGCGGGTATTCCTACTTTATAGTCTTTGATAGCAATATAAATATCAATTACAAAAATTGCTAATATTCCTAAGCAATAAGGAATTAAACCAATTAAGCCCCACTGGCCCAGAATTTCCAAAAAGCCATTATGAGAGAAGTAGTTGGTAACACCACCACTGCTTTCGACTCCCGAGTGATAAAAACCAAGAGTTTGATTAAAAAGATGCAGACCGCGCCCAAACCAAAGATGGATTCCAGTAGATAGTTCTACAACAGAATTCCAAATGCCTGCTCTTGACTCATATGATCCAACGCCAAGTTCAACATAGTATTCCAGAATAAATCTTCGCGCTTCATTAAAAAGTTGAATATCCATAAAAAACGGAAAAGGAATTAACAGTATTCCGCATATTCCTAAGATGCCAACAAGCACTAAATAGATGATGTTACGAATTTTATTCTTTTTAAATGTTGCAATCATTCGGTAAATAAAATGAAAGATAAAAGTTATAAGTGCGACTCCTAAAGCAGCCTTCGAAAAAGTAAAGAAAATATTAACGAACAAGAAGATTAAAAAGACATAATTATACCATTTTGGTAAATACGAAATAATAACATAAAGGGCCAACATCCCCAGAAGAAGCATTAAAGCATACATGTTTCGATTAAAGACAAAGGATTGAGGGTTAGAATAGCCCACTAATCCGTGATTATATAAATGAACATATGAATCAAAATCTAGGAAATAGCTAATTGTTGCCGATATAAGGGCTACTGCAACGATAATGTACATTAGAAATAGAATATACTTTTTAAAACTTACTAATCGTGGCAGTACTACCAATTGAATATAGACACCTACAGCGGAAATAATTACATAGAGTAAACTCTTAATTTTTCCTATGAGCGTGATCGAATATTCTCTAACAACAAGTGTTTCGGCTTCGTCGATGATTACAATCGTTTCAAAATATTGAACATCAGGGGTTAAAAATATTCCAATTGCCGCACTTATAACTATCAATAATAAAATAGTGGCAATTAGCCACTTAGGTTGAATGCCATTATATTTATACTCATAGTAGAAGTAATAACCTAAGATAGAAATAACGCCAGCAAACAATAGGATATATTCAAGAAGAGTAAAGCCTCTTTGAAAGTTTGATAAATCAAAAACAACAACGTTTTCCGCGAAATAGGCTAGAAAAATCATCGTTATCCAAAAAAGTATATTAGTTAATAAATTTCTTTGTCTGATGGCCATTGTTTTAGTTATTGATTTAACAACATTTATATATTATCACTTCAGTAACCAAATTAGCCATTTTATGAGCCTTCGAAAAGGAATAATTTTCTAAGCGTCAAAAAGAATACTTTAGTATCCAGGGCAAAAGAAATGTTCTTGGCGTAATATGCATCGAGTTCAGCTTTTTGTTGAACTTCGTGGTTACGTCCATGCGTTTGGGCATATCCCGAAAGACCCGGTCGCAGTGAATTGGGGCTTGGAAAATGCTTGTCTCGTTCATCAACTATTCCATCATGATTAACAATCATGGCTGGTCTTGGGCCAATAAAACTCATTTGACCAATAAAAATATTATAAATTTGTGGCATCTCGTCAATGCTGGTTTTTCTAAGAAAACTGCCAATTGGGGTCAACATTGCTTTTTGTTGTTCTTTGGTCAAATCGATAGCAGGTAACTCAGGGGCATCAATGCGCATTGTGCGAAACTTCACAATGCGAAAAACAATTTTATTTTTTCCAGTTCTATATTGTAAGTATAAAATAGGCCCTTTCGAAGTTATCTTTACTAATATCCCTATTAAAACAAAAAAAGGTGTCAAAACAATGATGGCGAGAAAAGAAAAAAATATATCTAATAATCTTTTAAAAAAGAAATAGAATTTTTGACGATTTGTAAATCCAGGCTGTTTCATATCTCGCTAAACTTTATATCATGTCCGTTGTTGATTCAAGTAAAAACAATTACTTATACCAAGTGGTTTTGTTTACGATGTGAATGTAACTTTGAATTGCTTTTACAACTTTTGTCGAAACATCAGTCGTTTCATAATCAATCGGTAATTTCGAAATAGGCCGTTCTTTAGAAACGTTTATTGCTAGTTCGGCTGCTGATAAAACATCACGACTTTTAATGCCGCCAACAACGATTGTGCCAGAGTCAAGACCTTCAGGTCTTTCTGTCGAAGTGCGAATTAAAACACCAGGGAAGCCCAAAATTGCTGATTCTTCAGTTAGGGTTCCGCTATCGCTTAAAACTAAGAGAGCGTTTGCCTGTAGTTTCACATAATCTAGAAATCCAAGCGGTTTTACATTTTGCACTAGTGAATGGAAGACAATCTTCCTTTTTCCTATAAATTTACGTGTTCTTGGGTGTGTTGAATAGATAACTGGTACTTGGTATTTTTCCGCAATTGCATTTATTGAATTAACGAGTTCGACGAAGTTTTCTTCTATATCAATGTTTTCTTCGCGATGAGCGGAAACGATAATGAATTTGTCTTTTTCGAGATTTAGGCGGGTTAAAACGTCGCTATTTTTAATTCTTTCAATATTTTTGCTGATAACTTCATGCATCGGTGATCCGGTAACAAAAATTGTCTTGCCATCCATTCCTTCGGACAGTAAATAACGACGGGAGTTTTCCGTATATGGAAGATTAACATCAGCAATGTGATCAACAATAGTTCTATTAACCATTTCAGGAACATTCCAGTCCCAGCATCGATTGCCGGCTTCCATATGGAAAACAGGAATTTTTAAACGCTTTGCAGCGATGGACGCTAAAGCGGAATTCGTATCTCCTAGAATAAGTAAAGCATCCGGTTTCAATTCTTTTAAGAGTTTATAACTTTTTGCAATGACGTTTCCAATAGTTTCGCCAAGGTCCTCTCCGGCACTTTCCAAATAGTAATCAGGGGCCCTTAAATTTAAGTCTTCAAAGAAGATTTGGTTTAATTCATAATCATAATTTTGCCCGGTATGAACAAGAATATGTTCAAAATATTGATCACAAGCCTTGATTGTTTCGCTAAGACGAATGATTTCTGGACGTGTGCCAAGAATTGTAACCACTTTATATTTATTGCTCATCTATTTCGACCTCCTCATAGTAGGTGTCTGGATTATCTGCATCAAATACTTCGCTAGCCCACATAATCGTAACCGAATCAGTATTACCGATGTTTTTAATAGAATGTGTATATCCGGGAGGGATGTCCACTGCTTGTATTTTTTCACCCTTAACTTTATATGCAAAGGTTTCTTTGGTTCCAATTTTTCGAAACTTGATTTCGCAATCACCACTTACGACAACAAACTTCTCGTTTTTAGTGCGGTGATAATGATTGCCCTTGGTAATACCTGGTTTTGAAATATTTACGGATACTTGACCATCGGCTAGTGTTTTTATAACTTCCGTAAACGAACCCCGATTATCGATATTCATTTTTAAGTCATAAGCAAAATTATCAATAGGATAGTAACTCAAAAAAGTTGCATATAACTTTCGATCAAAATCACTCTCAAACTTTGGAGTATAAAATGTCTCGCGAATCTTTTTAAAGTCGCGAATCTTTTTAGCGAGTTTACCAAGCGATATAACTTCAATTGGGTAAACCTCTAATATATCTTTATTTGTCGATACAGCGAGCTTTTTAATGCGCTTAATAAACTCTTTAACAACATCATCGACATAAACGAGGCCAACATCATAATTTTCGTCTCTTATTTCGATTGGTAAGTTGTTGGCGATGTTATAACAAAATGTGGCGGCTACTGAATTATAATTTGGTCTACACCACTTCCCAAAAACATTTGTCAATCGATAAATTGTCACAGGGTTTCCTGTTTCTTCCATAAAGGAAAAAAGATAATCTTCTGCCATACGTTTTGATTTTCCATAATCATTATCGAGTTCTGCTTGCGTGCTTGAAGAAAAGATAATAGGAACGATTCTATCGCTTGCCTTTAGAAGTTCGATTAATCGAAATGTAAAATTAGCATTGCCATTATAAAATTCTTCCTTGCTCATCGGGCGATTAATACCCGCTAGATGGATAATGCAATCAGCAACGCCAAGAAAATCCTTAAGGTCCTCTTCCGTTTTATCCAAATCAAAAGGTAAAACTTCAAAGTCTTTATTTTTTAGTTCAAAGCAAAGATTTTTACCAATAAAACCATTCGCCCCAGTAACGATGATTTTCATGCTAATTTTGAAACAAATCCAACTTCAAAAGAAGTTTTTTCATCCCTTCAACATTTAATCTTTCTGTGTTGTGAGAAGTATATTGCGTTTCGCGATTGAACTTAGTTTGTCCTTCACTAAAATACTTATTGTAATTTAAATCGCGGTTATCGGCTTTGATTCGAAAAAAGCCAGGAAGACTTTCGGCTCTTAGCATCTCTTCAGAAGTAACAAGAACTTCATAGAGCTTTTCTCCGTGTCTTGTTCCGATATAAGCTTTTCCGATTTTTGATTTAGTTAATTCTAGTATGGCATCAGCCAGGACATCAATGGTTGCTGCTGGGGCCTTCTGAACAAATAAATCGCCCTGCTCACCATATTCAAAAGCATATAGAACAAGATCTACAGCATCTTCTAAAGTCATCATAAATCTCGTCATTTCCGGATTTGTTAAAGTGAGTGGTTTTTCTGCATTTATCTGATCTAGAAACAAAGGTATGACACTACCGCGACTGGCCATTACATTACCATATCTTGTAAGGCAGAGAATGGTATCGCCCTCAAGAAGTTGCCTACTTCTGGCCACAACATTCTTTTCCATCAATGCCTTTGAAATGCCCATCGCGTTAATAGGATAAGCCGCTTTATCAGTAGAAAGGAAAATGGCTTTTTTGACTTTATTTTCGACGCAGGCCGTTATTACATTATCGCTGCCGATAACATTGGTTTTCACGGCCTCCATTGGATAAAACTCGCAAGAGGGGACTTGCTTTAAAGCTGCGGCATGGAATACAAAATCGACACCCCTGAAAGCATATCTTATCGAATTGTAATCGCGAACGTCTCCGATATAAAACTTAAGTTTAGGATTATTATACAACTTGCGCATTTCATCTTGCTTTCTTTCGTCGCGAGACAAGATGCGGATTTCCTTAATGTTAGTATTTAAAAGCCTAGTGGCTACAGCGTTGCCAAATGAACCTGTTCCTCCCGAAATTAATACTATTTGACTGGCAAACATAGATATATATTCCTCCTCACAAGCACTTATTCATTAATTATATATCAA
>JAEWUY010000071.1 GCA_023396795.1 Bacillota bacterium
GTATGAGGTTCTTGGCTTGATGGTTTCCGGTTCACCTCTTAAATATAAAAGCGACATTATTAAGAAGTATCCGATAACATCGATTGCTGATGCAAAAGAGAGTCAAGGTTCGACCTTACAGGTCGTCGGCGTCATTCGTACTGTTCGCATAATAAACACGCGTAGCGGGACGCCAATGGCGTTTATGAACATCTATGACGAAAGTGGCGACATTGACGTTACGGTCTTTTCCAAAACCTACGCTTTATCTTATGAACTAATGCAAAAGAAAAATATCGTTCGCATCACGGGCTTTATGGATCGGAAACGCGAAAATGTCTTCATCGCCAACGACATTGTCGCCTTGGAGGATTAATCATGGCCAAAGTTTATATAATTGATGGCAATTCACTACTCTTTCGTGCCTATTACGCAACGGCATATGGGCCCAACGCCAAAGTTATGCGCACAAAAGACGGAGTGCCAACCAACGCTTTATTTGCCTTTGGCAACATGATAAATAAAATTCTTTCTTCCTTTAAAGGCGGAGAGCATATTATTGTTGGCTTTGATATTGGTAAAAAAACCTTTCGCAATGATGAATTTGCAGCTTATAAGGCGAATCGCAAGCCAACAGAAGCTGATTTAGTTGCTCAAATGCCCCTCGCTCGGGAACTATTAAAGGCTCTTGGGATTTTTGTTTATGAGCAAGAAGGTTATGAAGCCGATGACGTATGTGGAACGGTCGCTAAAATGGCGAGCCAACAAGGACATCAAGTTATCGTCTATACTTCTGATCGGGACTTTTTACAGTTGATTGATCACAATGTCGCTATTCACATTTTAAAAACAGGCATGTCCAACATCATGGTGATGGATGAAATTACAATGCCGCAAGAATTCGGTATTACTCCTGAGCAAATTCCTGATTATAAAGGCTTGCGTGGTGATGCGAGTGATAACCTTCCAGGGATACCTGGCGTCGGAGAAAAAACGGCGATTAAATTACTTCAAGAATATGGGACTTTTGAAAAAATTGTCAAAGCCGCTACCGACATTAAAGGCAAAGTCGGGGAAAACATTATTGAATTTCAAAAAGTCGGGGCTTTATCCAAGCACCTTGCCACAATTAAAACCGACATCAAACTACCCTTTGACCTTGATGATACTTTGTATCAAGGCTATGTTTTTGACACAATTAACGACTTCGGGCAACGTTATGAATTAAAGCAACTGATGAATCGCTTACCTAGTAAATTCAAAATTGAATCCGAGCGCGATGTTCAAATCGAATATCAAAAGGTTTCTTCTTTTGAAGGATTAAGCTTAAGCGGTCCGCTTGGTTTATATTTGGACATGATCGGCGATAATTATTTTAAAGCTACGATTTTAGGTTTCGCCATTAGCGACGGCAAACATCACTATTATATGGATAGTGGCGATGTCGAAGGTGATAAAAAAATACGAAGTTTGCTGGAAGATGAAAACATTAAGAAGTCGTGTTTTGACATAAAGGCAGCAACAGTCGCTTTTAAGCGTTTAAATATTAATCTTCGGGGTGTTGAGTTTGATTTGTTATTAGCGGCATATTTAATTGACTCATCACTTAAAAATAATGTGGATTCGATTTTAAACTATTTTGGTGTTGACGCCCAAGGCAAAGAAGAAAATAAAATCTCACTTTTTGACGAATCAAACCCCTTAAAAACGACAAAAGTTGCTTATTTGACTTTAAAACTTAAAAATCGCGTTCTTGAAGAAATCAAAAAACACGGCGCTGAAGAGCTGTATCGCGACATCGAATTACCATTAGCCCTCGTCTTAGCCAAAATGGAAATGGAAGGTTTTCCTCTTGATGTTAATGTCCTAAACCAAATCGGTGAACAATACCGTAATAAAATCGCTCTTTTAACAAGCGAGATTTACGCACTAGCAGGTGAAGAGATTAATCTTAATTCCCCCAAACAAGTAGCCGATCTTCTTTATAATAAACTCAATCTACCAGGAAATCGTAAAGATTCAACTTCAGTTGATGCTTTAAAAAAACTTAGTGACGCTCATCCTATTGTTGATAAAATCCTAGAGTATCGCAAATATGCAAAATTGTTGTCGACTTATATTGATGGTTTGGCCGTTCATGTTCACACTGACGGCAAACTTCATGCCTTATTTAATCAAGCGTTAACTAGCACGGGGCGCTTATCTTCTAGTGAACCGAACTTACAAAATATTTCGATTCGCGATGAAGAAGGACGCATGATTCGCCAAGCCTTTTTCTATCCCGATGATAACTACCGCATTCTCTCTCTTGATTATTCGCAAATTGAACTACGAATTTTGGCTTCTCTTAGCAACTGCGAATCATTTATTGAAGTGTTTAATCGACAAGAAGATGTCCATTCCGCCACTGCTTCTGCTATCTTTGGCGCAAAAGACAGTAACGCCCGTCGCAAAGCGAAAGCAGTCAATTTTGGAATTATTTATGGTATTTCTGACTGGGGTCTATCTGAGCAACTCGATATTGCCCCTAAAGAAGCTAAAATGATTATTGACGCCTTTTTTGATACTTATCCAGAAATCGGCCAATATATGCAATCTGTCGTAGACCAGGCTTTTAAAGATGGTTATGTCTCGACTCTTTTGGGAAGACGTCGTTACTTACGCGAACTTTATGATAGTAATTATCAAGTTCGGGAATTTGCGCGCCGAGCAGCCATGAATGCCCCAATTCAAGGAACGGCTGCCGATTTAATCAAATTAGCGATGGTCAAAGTCGAAAATATGCTGGAAAAGAAAAAATATAAAACACGTTTAGTTTTGCAAATCCATGATGAACTTCTTTTTAAAGTCCATGTCGATGAAATTGATAAGGTTCGTGAGGAAATAAGCACTATTATGGAAAACGTTCTGCCTCTTGCGGTTAAATTAAAAGTTGAAGGTGGCGTTGGCAAATCTTGGTATGACGCTAAATAAGGAATAAAATATGCCCGAACTACCAGAAGTCGAAACAATTAAAAATATTCTCAATAATTTCGTCATTAATCGGACGATTCGTGAGGTTAAAATCTTCAATCGTAACACCATTCAAGGTGATGAAAGTCTATTTCGCCAAGCGCTTATCAACCAAACAATCAATCAAGTATCACGCCTTGGTAAATTCCTCATTTTTCACTTAAGCAACAACGTCGTCTTTTTGTCGCACTTACGAATGGAAGGAAAATACTTTTTCTATGAAAAAGACCAGAGTGTTTATGATAAACATGCTTGTGTTATTTTCTTCTTTAATGATGGCAGCGTTTTAGAATATAACGACACGCGAAAATTTGGCTTAATGAAACTCGAAAAATACTCATCATATTTGGATAATTTACCTCTTTCAAAACTTGGTCCTGAGCCTTTCGCTATTAAGAGTGTTGATGTATTAATGGAAAAAGCAAAAAAGAAGCAAATTCCAATTAAAGTTTTATTACTTGATCAAACTTTTATTTCTGGTCTGGGCAACATTTATGTTGACGAAGTTCTTTTTAAAACCAAAATCCATCCCGAAACACCTGCTAATCTAATTAGTAAAGTTCAAATGGAAGAACTCGTGAAGGCCAGTGTTGATGTTTTAAATATGGCGATTGAAAGTGGCGGCTCCACAATTCGCAGTTACCATCCTAGCCAAGGTATCGATGGGGGGTTTCAAACGAAACTTCATGCCTATGGGCGCGAAAATATGCCCTGTTTACAATGCAATCATCCGTTGCGAAAAACTTTTGTTGGGGGGCGAGGCACCACTTTTTGTCCAAAATGTCAAAAAAATCCTGCCTCACCACACGTTGTAGGAATAACGGGACCGATTGGTTCTGGTAAATCATCAGTAGCTGAGTATTATCGTCAACACGGATATCAAGCTTTAAGTGGCGATGCCATTGTCGCTGATTTGTATCAAGACGGAAAAGTTCGCTCCTTAATCAGCAAATTATTCGGAGCAAACGTTATTTTGGATGACGGAAGCATTAATAAAGATTTGATTATCGCTACGATTATTGAAGAGCCGAACAAAAAACGCAAACTTGAAAAAATTCTTCATCCTCGCGTTGAAGAAGTAATCATCAAAAAAATTAAAACCATGAAAAGGGATGAAAAACTCGTTTTAGAAATTCCTTTGCTTTTTGAATCAAAATTAGATGACTATTGCAATGAGAC
>JAEWUY010000072.1 GCA_023396795.1 Bacillota bacterium
CCTTTAAACGGTTGCTTCCGGAATTTGTGAAGTCACAAAATTACCATTACTGGCAATGCTAGCAGATATGATTTGTTCGTTGTATGCTAAAACAATTGGACGGCTGAGATAAGTGATTGATTCGCTAGCGATATTTGGAATTGCTTCAGAGACAATTAAGTTCTCTGTGTAAATACGGGCGTAGGAAACGTAATAGTATTCGGTAACTTCATCATCAAGAACACCTTTTGCAAAGTAAGCTTCGAAAAGGTTATTTGTTTCAATTATATAACGGCTTCCATCATCCATTTGTAGTGCCCCAGCCATGTCGGTGACGGAAGATTCCACGATAATTGCGGCAATTAAATCATTATCGGTCGTTCCCACATAACTGTCATAGACGTTATCCCAAATTTCATCTTGCAGATCAGAGACAAAGTATTGCTCATAATCGGTCGATTGATTATAAGCGGAAGTATTAGAAGTCACGACATTATCGCCACCTTCATCGGTAATATCGATGGTTGTAGTTACTTCCGTATCATCATCGTTTAGCGCCGCATAATAAGCAAGATTGAACATACTTGAAATAAGTGAACCCGTATATAGTTTTTGTGTAAGAACATCTTGTTCAATCACAACAACATCGTTTTCATAACGTTTCCAATCGTAATTAATCGAGATGCGTTCATCATACGTTGAGGCAGTAATATGATTTGGCAAAGCTTTTTTAGCAAAAAGACGGCTCTCGGCTTTCATTGAAATCGAGTTTAATAACATATCGGTTGTTGCAAAACTATCATCAAGCAACTCCTCTTCTTCAGCATTAATGGGGCGAACAATTTGATGAGTTGGTGTCATACCAATTGGTTGATATTCATCATCAGCAAATGGACTATCGGAGCCGTTACAGCCAACAATAAAAAGGCTTAATAAGGGCCAAAGGAGTAATTTTCTCTTCATAATAAGCACCTCTTTATTTGAGTATAGCACACTCAACGCGCATGAAGACAAGGACCCACGATAAATATTTTTGTATTTTGACTTTATTTAAAAATCATATAATATTGTTTACAATGCCACGTAAACATCACTTCAATCGCGAGGTTCGAATTAGGCACCATTTCTATGCCTGGTTTAATCGTATAGTCGTTTCAAACATTATCCGCGCAAAATATCGTTATAAAGGCGAAAAGATCATCAAAAAACGCCGAACACCGCAACTAGTGTTTTGCAATCATCAAAGTGAACTTGATCCTTTTCTGCTTTATTATGTTTATAAAGCCCCGATCTACATCGTCGCCAATGAACAAATTGTCACTAATCCATATTATGGATTTTTATTGAAACACTTTATGAATACAATCCCGATTAAAAAGGGGACGATAGATATCAATGTTATCCGTCGTATGAAAGATGCCATTGCAGAAGGTGGATCGGTTGGTATTTTTCCTGAAGGCAATTCAACCTTTGATGCCCATCCTTGCTTTCATCTTCATAATCCAGGTAAGCTTGCCAAAATGTTAGGTATCGAGGTTGTTATTTATAACCTCAATGGAGCGTATTTTTCTAATCCTCGATGGAGTGTTTTCCGTAAAATAGGACCCACAAAAGGAACGATCAAAAAAATCATATCTAAAGAAGAAGTCGCTAAAATGAGCGTTGCCGATTTAGAAAAAGAAATAAGTGGAGGCCTACAAGTCGATGCTTATGAAAATAAGAAAAACACTTATGGTGGTGAATTTTTAGCTAAGGGCCTTGAACGTCTTTTCTTCTTCTGCCCACGCTGTCATAACCATCACGTATTAGAATCCCGGGGCGAAACATTATTTTGTAAGAACTGTGATTTTGAAGGAACTTATGATGAGCGTGGCTATTTTCATGTTGGCGAAAAATTGTCCAAGCTTTACGAAATTGCTCAACCAATGATCGATGAATATGAAAAATATATTATTGAGCACGTCAACGAAACTTTCTCTGAAGATGTTTCTATTAAAGTTTGTTGGGGCAATAAAAGACGCAGGCCTTATCCGGCATGCACTTTTTCGCTTAACCGCGATGGAATAACAATTATTGGTAAAAACATTGATTTATCGATTCCTTTTGAAGATTTACGAGGCTATGGATGTCAGCAAAAAAGAAAATTAGTTCTTTATTCTTATTCTTTGCCCACAATTATTATCAAGATGAAACCAATGACTTCGATTTATCAATATTACATAACTCTAAAAATATTTGAAAATATCAAACGGAAAGGATTTAACAACTATGTCTACTTATCACATCGTGAACTTGGCTTCTGAGACCACGCCTTTTAATTCCGGTAACTTTACCGTTACTTGGTCAATTGTCGTTGGCCTACTTGTTGTTTTTGCTGTTTTACTATTTTCTAATCTTCTTAGAAGAATCGTCCCTTTTATTCGTAAATCGCTTTTACCTGTCGCTTTTATTGGTGGAGCAATTGGCCTTGGACTTAAAATCGCTTTCCAATATAGTGAATTAGGAATTACTGGAGACGTCGTTTTAACGAATGGTTTTACGTCAATGCTTCAGGTTATAACTTATCATGCCTTGGCGATTGGTTTTATCTCGCTTGGTTTAAAAGCAATCGATAAACAACGGGCAAAGTCAAAAGAGATGGGGCGCGATAGCGTCAAAAGCGGACTTATTATTATCGGAACTTATCTAATTCAGGCAATCGTCGGTGTTTCACTTACAATCGTATTTAGCCTTATTTTCGCCTCAGTTGTCCCTTATGCCGGTATTTTGCTACCAATGGGCTTCGGCCAAGGTCCAGGTCAAGCGATGAACATTGGAGGCATTTTCCAAAATAATGGCTTTGTCGGCGGAGCCGATTTTGGTGTGACTGTTTCCACACTCGGCTTTCTTTCTGCCGCCATCGGTGGTGTCGCTTATCTTAACTATGCCGCCAAAAAAGGCTATGTCCAACGACGTGATGAAAACAATTTAGCGCCAGAAAGTAGCGAATTAGTCGAAAAACATGGCGAAATTCCTCTTTCAGAATCAATTGATAAAATAACAATTCAAGTCGCCTTAGTCGCTTTTACTTACTTAATTACCTTTGGCGTCATTTATGGCATCGAAGTTCTTGCCAAATTATCAAACGTGGGCTTCTTGGTTAATACCGTTGTTCCTCTTCTTTATGGTTTCAATTTCATTTTTGCGACCATCTTTGCAATGATTGTTAAAAAAGTAATCGCCGCACTTTACAAAAAGCAAGTTATTAAACGCCAATATGTTAATAACTTCATGCTCGAGCGCATTGCAGGCTTAGCTTTCGACGTCATGATTATTTCTTCAATTATGTCGATCGATATTCGTAACCTCGCCGATCCTGGTTTAATTATTACTCTCATCGTGATGTGTGGCGCGGGTGCTCTAACTACATTCTTCTATGTCTTATTTATGACGAAAAAGGCTTATCCAGGCTATAGACATCAAGGTTTCGTTACTTTCTATGGTAACTTAACAGGCACCGCTTCTGATGGTATCGCTCTTCTGCGTGAAATTGATCCAACATTCGCCACACCTTCAGCGGATGCTCTTGTTTATGGCAGTACCGTGGCAATCGCCTTAGGCTTTCCAGTTCTCCTATTAACAGGATACATATATACAGATGGAAACACTTTGTCATCTTCATCTTTATGGATTTCTTATGCCATCATGATTGTTTACTTTATAGCCATTAATTTAGGGTTCTTTCTCCTACTTAAACACCATAAGAAAAAAGATTTAGCAGAAATTCAGTAATGCTCTTGAGTAAATTAAGCCCGTATTAACGGGCTTTTTTGTTATCTAATCAAGAATTAAATCTTTTTTTAAATAGTGGTTGACACATAATACTATGCGATATATAGTATTTGCAGGAGAACTTATGGATATTCAACTAAAACGTGGCCTTCTAGAAGTTTGCGTCCTTGCCGAACTCGACAAGGGCGATTCTTATGGCTATCAAATTGTTAAGGATTTATCCGATGTCGTTGAAATCTCGGAATCAACCTTATATCCAATTCTTAAACGTTTAGAAGCCGCCGAATGTCTTCGCGTCTTCTCCGTTGAACATAATGGTCGACTGCGCCGTTACTTCCGCATTACCGAAAGTGGACGCAAACGAATCAAGGATTTCATTAGTGAGTGGGAAGAGGTTATGAATGTCTATTCCTTTATAAGCGGAATAAACAAGAAGGGTAATAGTATATGAAGAAAAAAGAGTTTATCGACAAATTACGCAATGAAATTCGTAACTTGCCATACGACGAGGTTGAAAAAACAATCGCCTACTACGACGAAATAATTTCCGACCGTATCGAAGATGGTGCCAGTGAAGATGAGGCTGTTTCTTCTTTAGGAACACCAGAAGGCATCGCTCGCGATTTATTGGCAAATCAGCCTTTTTCTGCAATTATCAAACATCGCGTTGATGATTACAAAAAGAAAACAGATCCTAATAATACCGCTGCCATCATTCTAATTATGGTTTTACTCTTTCCGGTTTGGTTTCCGATTTTGATGAGTGCCTTATCATTTATTGCTAGTTTCTTTGCGGTTATTGGAGCCATCATTATCACCTTGTGGGCCGTTAGTGTAGCCATTGGAATTGGAGGAATAGCTTTAATAATTGCCTCGACATTCGGCTTTGCCACCGCTTTTATTCCCACTGGGTTTTTCGCCATTGGCTCTGGTCTGGCTTTAATCGGTTTATCAATACTAGCCGTAATCGCTGCCTATTACGCCACCAAAGGCATTATCAAACTACTCGGTCTTCTAATTCATTCAATTAAAAAGCTCTTTGTCAGGGGGACACACGCATGATTAAAAAAGCAATATTCGTACCACTAATTATTGGTGGCGTCATGGTTTTTTTGGGTGGCACGATTGCTGGTATTAGTGCTGCTGCTGCTGGAGGCTTTG
>JAEWUY010000097.1 GCA_023396795.1 Bacillota bacterium
TTGATAGTAACTCGTTGTTAGACAAGTATGTTTGCTTTTGGACAATCTAGAAAACATCACAAGTAAGCCCAATCGAGCCGTGTTTGAAGAAATAACGTGCAAAGGAGAGATAAATGAGTGTAAACCAAAATAAAGGAAACAATATGATTAAATTGAGTTTAGAAGATTACAAGAAACAAGTAGAAGCGAACTTAACTCAAAGAGTTGGAAAGAAAGAATCCGCTCGTTTGATGGCGCTTTACGAGATCGATTTTCCAGAACTTTTTCAGAAGAAATTAAGCATAGTGGCTACGGCAACAGCACTAATTATGGGCTATTAGACGCCTTGCTTGTTTATGATAATTTAGAATAGTTTAAATATTTTAAAGCAAAAAATTAATTATCAGTCTGCGTTACTGGTCTTTTTAAGACAGCCATTTTCTTACTTATAACCTCGATAGTATAAGAGATACCAAATACTAATAACACCATTAAGGCTGCAATAACATAAACATTTAGAAACGGAACATCTTCGATAGGCGGGTGTTGTAAATACATTGCGTTAGGAGCATTTAAGCCCGCTGCGGCGAAAGTCCAGTTAACGATTAAACCCACAGCCCCAAAGAATAATAATCCGATTGTGTAGGTCACGACGTTGTAACGATTTACTTTAAAATAACCACCCACAAAGAGATACAAACAACCAATCAGCATCGTGCTATGACTTAGCATGCTTTTAAAGACACCCCATTCGAAAATGGTTGTGCCATGTAAATAATAGTCTGGATAAAAAAGAGATATTAAAGCTCCAAACATTCCAGCGTACGCCACTAGTGTCGCCATATAATTAAAGAACTTTGTTTTCTTATTGCCCCATAAGGCCACAATAACCAATAAGTACATCGATAAATTGCAGAAGTAGATTGGAAAGAGCATGTTATCCGCGGCGGTTGCGGGAGCACCATTAAGAAAAGCAATCCAAAGGGGTGAGAGATGAAGAAACAAAGTCGCTAAAGCCCAAACCTTAAGATAAATGTCTTTGTACTTCTGACTCTTGATAAAACGGAAGGGGAGCCAAAGAAGCAAAGCCGTGAGGGCAAGCGAGATGGCAATATATGCCAAATGTGGTCCGTCGAAGATTGTTCCTAGAATGATTGCGTTCATAATAATTAACCTTTTAAATGATTTTTTGCGGTGGATGCTTTTAGTATTTTAGCAAAAATAAAACTTTGATAGTAATCTTTCTTAACTATTTAATTAAGTAACGCCGATGCCCTAATAACGGCATTGCTTAAAATCGTTTTTTCTTTTGCTGGTTACTTCACCACTTCGAACAATCAATCATGATTATTGTACTAGCGGTAATTTTAAATTTTATTTAAAGCTATGTATGATGCACTCAATCAACAGATCTCTGTCGTCAGGGACGATAAAGAAATGTCGTTCAATCCTTGTGCAGATGTCGAGCAGTTTTAAAAAAGACTCTTTTGAAATGTTTTTTCTGATCATACCGGCTTTAATTCCATCGTCATATAGTCTTAGCAAATGTGGAGTTGTTGCAAGATACTTTTCAGTTACGAATTTATAAAGATTTGATTTCGCGTCAGCAAAAATATAATCCAAAATGAATCGATGTTGGGGCCTTTTTAGACTATGCTCAAACGATGCTTTGAAATATAAAGGCAATCTTTCTTGAATAGGAATATCGGAAGAGGCGATATCCCATATATCTTGAATATCTTCATCAGATAGTTCTTTGATTGCCTCATCCAGTAAATTCTTTTTGTTTTGAAAAATGTTATAAATGGTGACCTGTGAAACATTTGCTCTTGAGGCAATTTCAAGAATCGAAATGCTATTCATCGGAATATTAGAAACAAGATATTTTGTGGCTAACAGAATATCCTGTCTTTTTTGCTGGGTTCTTTTTTCGTATCCGTTCATTTTGCTAATTATCCAATAATCTCGGTTACAATATACCATTTATTGATTAAAACTATTATCAGATAAATAAATTATGCCCATCACAAATCTTTAACGCGTTTTTCAAAAAAGTTGAAGTGCGGTTTAAGAAACAAATATATTTTTTCGCAGGAAGCTATGCTTAAGGACAAATAATTTGTTTTAACTGTCTGATTTTCTTTCAAACGCTGGTGGGAGTTTTGCCCTCCAATATTATAAACAATATGAAATATAAAATTTGATATATTACATAAAGTATTATAAAATCAAGCGCAGAAACGAGATGCATATTTAGTCATTCGCCTGTCCTTTGATCCACAACAAAAACACGCTAGAATCCATGTCAAACATGTAAAGGGGATAAATATGAAATTTAGCAAATTACTTATTCCGACGATTGCCATTTTTTGTTTTAGCTTTTCAATTGGCCAAAAACCGTTACCGGCTTATGCCGGAACCAATGTGGCAAGAATCAACGGCACTTTTTATTCAACACTCGCCAACGCCGTGTCCTCTTCAAGTGCCGGCGACACGATTTATGTTTTAGAGGATTTGACATTAACAAGCGTCACAACCATTTCCAAAAATTTGCATATTTGCTCTGAAGCAGGAAACCCAGTTTCTCTTAAACGGTCATTTAGCGGAAACTTATTTATTGTGACGGGCAATACAACCTTGACGCTTTCTGATATCACGTTAGACGGGAACAAAAGCGCAGTTTCTGGCAACACAGGAAGTTTAGTCAACTTATCAGGAACAGCGTCAACAAGCCCGGTTCTAAATATGGAAGAGGGCACGAACTTAATTAACAACAAGACCGTTAATGGCGCGGCCGCAGTTCAAGTTGCTTATGGTACTTTGAATATGTTGGGCGGATCGATAAAAGATAATCAAGCCGATTTTGGTATTTCGGCGATCTACGGCGGAACCGGTTCAGGGGCCCTGAATTTATTGGGCGGGGAAATAATCAACAACCACACCACCAATGGCGCACTTGCCGCAGCTGTCCAAGCTTCGCTTTTTAATTCTATTTCTGTCGGTGGGAATATGACGATAAGCCAAAACTATAAGGGTAGCAGCGTGCCGACAAGCAACACCGGCTTTGCCGATTTAGATGTTGGCGCAAAAGAAATTCACGTCACCGATAATTTTGTTGGAACTGTTTATGTGTATAGCAGCGATATCAATCGGACGAATTATCGATACAATGACACCTTCGGCAGCCTTTCAGAAGGGGCGTCAATTGGAAATGGATATTTATACAATAATCAAAATGCGTTTTTACATGGAGAAATAAAGAATTCCAATCAGATATTCTGGGATTATTACTATACTGCGCCATCGACTGTTTCCGAGCCGACAGCGACACAAAGCGGAGTCATTCGCCAATATGCATACGTTAACTCAACTTCCGTAGCATCGACGACCATTTATAAAGACATAATTCTTCCGGCGCTTAATCCAACAGACTATACCGTTACCTACAATTCGACAAGCAATACCATTACCTATGTATGGAATGATTCGACATATGGAAACTTTAGCTTTGAAGTACCTTTTGCTCAAAGTGATCTTGCAACAGCCAAAATGATTGCTGATGATTTATTAACCGATTATGTTTTATTGACTTCGAGTTATGAAATAAAGGCAATCGTGGATAATGCAAAAGCAGACGCTGATACTGCTGCTTCAGTAGCAGATGTAATTGATATATTAGATGCAACAAGAATAAATATTATCAATCAATTAGTAGACGAAGCCCAAAAAGATGTTCACGACTTGCTATTTGACTATATTGGGAATCAAATTAGCCCAAGCCAAGCCATACTGGATATTATTAATGCAGCTATCAGTGAAGTTAATAATACAAATTATCAAGATGTCAGTGGAATATTAAGTAACGCTGAATCTTTGCTTGATATTCAATTATTAATTGAAGCAAAAGAAGCCGCTGCCCAGCAAATCGAGGCCTTGCTCAACTCTTTAACCACAACCCCCAGTACCGCCCTTCTTTTATTAGAATCAGAAGCTCTTGATGCGCTTTCATCCGCTTCAACCTTACTCGAAGTTCAATCAATCTTGGCAGACTATTCGCTTCAAATTAACGAAGCATATATCAACGAACAAATCGATATTGCTAAAGAAGAAATTGATCAACATGTGTCAATCTTATCTGGAGAACCAAGTAGCGAATTACTGGCGATTGCCGCGGAAGCAAAAGACGAACTTGACAACGCCACAACTGTCAGCGAAATAAACGCCCTTATTGCTTATTATGAAAACCTGCTAAATGAACAAAAACTAAGCGAAATAGCGACGCTTTTCGCCGAAACATACAGTGAATACGCCAACGATAACCGTTATCAATATAGCGCTGAAGGCTTAGATACTCTCGATGAAATCTTTAATGATGGCGAAGATTATTATAACGATCCATCGAACGATATTATGGATATCATCGAATATTTGGAAAATGCCATCGAAGATTTAATAGAAGTTCCGATTGTCAGGGTCGGAGACTTTAATCCAGAAGACGAAAACTTTGATGAAACACTCTATGATTCATCGATCTTTAATGGCGTCATTAGTCCCAATGTCCCGGTTCCAAGTGACAGCAGGTTAGTGGTGGACATTTTGGAAATTGACAATGCTGGTTCGATTTATGATTCAATTTTAGAAAACAAGATTGTACCAGAATTTAACGAAAAAACCGTTGAAGAAATACGCGAGTCTTTTATTAATCAGATTATTTTTTCCGAGATTCGAATCAGCTTAGTTAACAGCGAGGATGAACCCGTTGCTTTTGCGGAAGGAAGTGAGTTTGAAATCACCCTCCTTCTTCCCGAATCATATAAAGATAGAGAAGACATTAATGTTATTGGCTTTACTAATGACAGTGTCGAAGTTTTTGGGGTATCTAGAACAAACAATCTCATTACTTTTACCGTCAATCGCCTCGGCAACTTTTATCTGACTGGCGATGTTACGCAAAACGAAACCAGCCCCTTAGCCGTTGATGTCCTGAACCTGTGGTGGATTATCATTTTATTAGCAGTAATTTTAATCGGCGAAGGTTTTTTAATTGTTTACGACCACCTTCCAAAAAAGAGCCAGGAAAACAGGGCTAACTCGAGTGTTGTTGCTCTAATCCCAATCATGGTTATTTTAATACCGAATAACGCAATTCTAATCATCATTCTTTTGGCAATCGGCGTGTTAATTGCATCTTTATACATTGTCTATCTTCTTTTGATTAAAAGACGGCGAAAACAATCTGACAACGCTCTTACTTTAAAAAAGGATAAGGCAGAAGCGGAATGGACCGATGATAAGCTAAAGGATAATCGGCAATAATGAACAATGGCGGTGAGACTTTTTATTCATCCGATGTCAATGATTTATTTAACCATGGCTTGCGACGAAGGAAAAAAGATAAACCTTATCAAGCCAAAGAAAACAATTCTGAGACGACAGCCCCAAAAGCGCAAGTAGGAACGGCTGTCACGTCCGTAATTACCGCCATTGTCGTCGTTTCAATAATCGCGATCAGCGTCCAGATGATGACCTCGGCGCCACTGACAATTAAGCTCACGGATTGGAACATTACATATCGAAGCATTAGTTTTTCTTTTTCGGGAGAAAAAAGTGACACCCCATACATCATCAGTATTGATTTACAAAACGAGATTCTCGATCAATTTGAAATCAGCGATGGTGAGCAAACAGTCAAGTTTACTAACTTGCTCTCCTCGACCGAATACGGTGTGGTTATCGAAAATGATTGGGGCGAAGGCATTAAGCCGATTGCCGAGTATCAAGTAAAAACAAGAGCAGAGCCGACTTTCCCAAATGGAATATTCATTATTTCCAGCCACGCTATTGATCGCGACAACCAAATTCTTGAACTGAATTTTTCGTTAGATGATCCATATCATTACCTAAGCGATTTTAGACTCGAACTTGATGATGATATTATCTCAATCCAACAAGCAATCGACGACTATCAACAGCCACTATATATCGACATATCCGGTTTTAGAAAAGGTTTTCTCGATATTGCCGTCTTCGGTAAATCAAGTCACCCCTCCATCGGCGGAGAAGAAATACTGCTTACTCGTTACGAAATATTTAATTAAGGGAGACAAAATATGTCAAAACTAAAAGAAAAGTTGAATCAAAAGAATGTGAAGATTGCTGCGTCTATTATTTTGTGGTCTCTGGCCATATTGCTAGTCATACTGACTATTTTTGCCAATCAAATTTTTGGCGAATCATCTTTGCTCGCTCAAGTTTTTGATAGTGAGGAAGGCGGTTTTGAAATGATTGGGAATTGGATTATTAAACAAGCCCCCGCCGTCCTTAAGTCCGTTATATGGATAATCATCATCTTTGCGATATCGCGAATCGTGCGGTTCATTATCTCAAAATCATTGATGACCACCAAAAAAGGCCGAACGGCGAGTAAACTGTTTGACAGCTTTTTTAAATACTTCACGGGGATCGTCGTGGTCATTATTGTTCTGCTTATTCTTGGAGTTGATACCGTGGCCTTATTTGCTAGTGTCGGAATCCTTGGGTTAATCATTGGACTAGGGGCCCAAAGTTTGATTGGCGATGTTATCAGCGGCCTGTTTATTGTCTTTGAGAACGAATATGAAGTCGGCGACATCGTGGTGATTGATGACTTTCGGGGAAATGTCGAAAGTATCGGTATTCGTACCACACAACTAGTTGATAACGGGGGAAACAAAAAAATTGTCAATAATTCGGAAATCGTTACGGTGGTTAACTTATCTTATAAAGATTCAGTAATCTCAGTAGAAATACCGATTCCCTATGATGATTTTTCTAGATTTGAAGAAATATTCAAACAAAATGAGGAAGCCCTAAAAGAACAATTTCCGACCCTTAGCCTTGGACCGAAATATGTCGGCCCCGTCTCTTTTGGCGATGATGGCGTTTCGATAAAAGTAATTGGCAAAGTTGCCGAAGAAAATAGATTTCAAGCGGAACGCGATTTAAGAAGGGCAATGTTGTTGCTGCTAAACTCTAATGGTATTGATATGCAATATACAACATACAATATTACCAATCAAAAATAGATATGATTACAATTTTTTGCAATTGTATTAAGGACCAATGTGAATAATCTTTGTTTGAGGATTTAATTCTTCGAATTGTGCAAAATATTCGAAGAGATCATCAAACGTTTGGCTTGGAATAAATTTAAAATTGCTATATAAGCCCAAAGATAATGCAACTTCATTGATGCCGTCATCAATTATTTTCGATAACGATTCTCTAAATTTGATTAAATCTTGAATTATCTCGACACCCATTGTTTGTTCGTAAAAACGTAGCGTTTTAACAAACAAATCAATTTTATATGATTTATAATCCTTCTCTGCGTTTTTCATAGTATAAAACTCATATCTAATACCGCCCACTTTGTAACCGACACCCATAGTAATTGGGATTGAATCAACGAGTTTTTTTGTTTCCTGGTTACATTTTTGTGAGTAATCTAACTTTTTTGACTTCATGATCAATAATTGTAATATTGGCATGCGTGAATAGTTAATGGTGAAACCCCCCAACTCGTTGTTGGCGTTGCTAGGTTTCTTAATCGTTTCGTCTGGTGCGGGTATATGAGCTGACTTAATACTGACGTTTTGTCTTTCAAAAAACTGGATTATTATTATCATTGAATCTTTCAAACTATTTTGCGACAAAGGTATTTCGACAACTGTCTTGTCTTCCTCACTAACTCTATGTCTCATCTGCATATCGTCATTTGAGTCTCTTGCTATCCAAAACCAATAAGATTTTGGCCCATCGATTAATGTAGTCTTTCTTATTCCAAAAGAGTTTTTCTTATCGATTGTTTCAATCTTGTCATCAATTTTCTTAGCTCTTTGAACGATACTATCGATAATGTTTTTTTCTGATTGAGAAGCCTTTTCATAGAAATTGATATTTTCATTTTCTTTCGGGTCGGCTTCGGTTTTTGGCATTTTATTAAATGAGTTATCTTTTTTATAGACGACATTGTTATTTTTTAAAACATCCCCTATGTACTTAAGCGCCTTGGAAAAGGACCCTGGATTAAAGAACATTGTTCTGATTTGCGAATTTTCGGTTGGCCTTTCTCTCATTTTCAAAACTAACAGGCCTTCCTTTGAACGAAGCACCCAAAACCAATAAAATAGTTTTTTGCTTTCTCTATTTTTGGCATAGAAGCCATAATAGGTTTTCCTATCTTGATGTACGAAAGCAGGCTCAACAAAATTCAACAAAGCTATTAATCCGTCAATTAACTTTTTTTCGGTCTTAGAACAAGTTTCATAAAAAGGGGGTATCTCTTTCCCAATCTCGACGGCGTTACTTTTGTCAATTTTCGCTTCTTTTTGCTTTCTTTTTTCAACTGTAGAATAAACCGATGCTTTATTTTCTCGGTTCTTAAACAGCATCTTCTTTTTAAGCAAAAATCTAAGCGCTTCTGAAATCTCTGATAAAGTAATATCTTTATAAGAACCACCGAGAGGGTTCGAATTGAATGCCATTGAATTAAACGGATTTAATGCGCGGCCCATTAAAAAAAGTTGTATGTTTTTGGATGTTGACGGAAGGCGAGTGTCGTTTTGACTATCAATCAATTTTGCCGCATCAAAAACATCATCAATTAACTTTTTTTCTGATACCAAGGCCATATATCTATTATAACGGGTAATTTTGAAATTTTTAGTAGGCAAATAACAATAGCGAATTGGTAGTTGGTAAATAGTCGAGTTTATTTATTTTTTATCCAACTAGGCAGGACTTCGACATCGTAATATTTGGCCTCTATGTAAGAGCGTCCGCCATGGAAGTCAGTTCCATAGGATAGTAATAAATTGTTTTTATTTGCGATTGTAATGACATAGTCACGCATTTCTTGATTATATGGTTGGTAATAACCCTCAAGGCCATCAATTCCAAGAATAAGTAAATAAGGAATTAATTCGTCAGTAATTTCTTTGCTAACTCTTATTTTCATATTGTCTTCGATAATATCAAAAGGATGAGCTAGAAAGGCTAATCCTCCACAATCATGAACCATCTTTATCATTTCTTTAGGACCACAAAAGAAAGCCCGTCTATTTTTAGCCTTGCTAACGATGCTAGCTATTGCTTCCCAAGGATTAG
>JAEWUY010000098.1 GCA_023396795.1 Bacillota bacterium
ATCATAATGTTAAGTTTTCATTTTTTAAGTTTTTTGCCTATGGCGTCGCACCCTCACTTGTGAGCTTGGCGGCGGCGCTTTTCGGTCTTTATCTTGTGTTGTTATAAAAAAAATGAGGTTTAGCCTCATTCTTTAATTTTAATAATCTTGTCGTAAGCTTCGATAACTTCTGGAGACGGAGTTTCAAAGGATTCTTTCATGACCACCATGTCATCGTAAGGAATTGTTAAGTGCCTTTCTTCGTTTCTTTTTAAGCAAACAGCAAAAGGAATATCAAAGTAAACCAGTTCGATTATATCGAATGTATCGCGAAAGATTGTTGCCCACCGCAAGCGACGGATGTTATTGGTCGCCGAGGAGTCGGCGATAATCGTCTCATAAGTCTGGGCTTTTTCTCTTATTAAACTTTCGAATTTTTTCCAAACGACGTCTTCTTGCGAAAAGTCATCAACGCGACCAAAAAGTTCGCGACGAATTTGATCGCTCGCGACGATAAAAGTATTGCGATGTTTGTTTAGATAATTTTGGGCGTAAGTGCTCTTACCAGAGCCTGGTATTCCTGATAAAACAATTAACTTCTTTTCCATGTGTCCTTATCTTCTTCGCTAATGACGATAATTGAATCAAAACTATTATTCACTTCTTCATTAGGCTCTTCAAGTAGTTTAAACATTCCGGCCATTGGATTGAGAGGAACTTTTCTTTCACGATTGATGTTGCGCTCCCAGCAAACACTGAACGGCATATTTAAATATACTAATTCAATTTTGTCAAAGAAAGAACGAAAGGCTTGATGCCATTTCATGCGCAAGGCATTAGTTAAAGCGGTTGAGTCCGCTACGACGATATCGCTTTGTTGAGCGGCTTGTTTGATTTGATTTTCAAATTCTTGCCAAACTAAAGACTCTTGCGAGCCATCATCGACACGTCCAGTAACTTGACGGCGCACTTCGTCGCTAGAAATAATTTCCACTTTTTCGAGGGCGGATTTAACGCCTAAAGCATACGTCGTTTTGCCCGAGCCAGGAATGCCGGACATGATTATCAGTTTATTCATATATCGACCTCACCATCATTAATGATGGATATCACAACAAATACCATATCAAATCGTGAAGACGTTCTCAATAGCGGATTGCAATTATGCTTGATTAATCGAAGATTTTTCTTTTTTATGCTTATTAATAAGATGGAAAATCAAAACAGCAATCATGCTTAACAAGGCAGTTCCAAAGAAAACACTGATAGAAATCCAGAGATTGTCCTCAACCAAATAATGACCAACGATCGTCGAGGATATGATTTTTGGAATGCGAGCAGCCGTCGAGATTAATAGAAACTTCCAAAACTTTATTTTTAAGGTTGGAGCTAAATAAGTGGCGGTATCCACCGGTAAGCCGACAATTAAATAAACGATAAAAACTCCGAAAGCAACTTTCTTCTCGTCTTGCAAAAAAGTGTATTTTTCAAAGTAGTTTTTCTTGATGAAAAGTTTAACAAAAGGTATCCCCACCCATTTTGCTAAATAATAAGCAACGGTTGTTCCTGCTAAAACACCAAGCACAGCAATTATTAATCCCAGCCACGGCCCATATGCCATACCTAAAAATAACTCGACTACTTCTCCGGGGAGAAAGGAAATAACCACTTGGGCAAATTGAATAAGAAAAGCTAGACCATATCCCCAAACGCCCATGTCAAACGTTTGTTGGCGAAGAGCTTGGCGACTATTAACATTCACAAGCGAATAGAAAAAATCAAAATAAGCAATAAATAATCCGAGTAATGTTCCAAAAACGACGATAAAAGCGACTACTTTAATAATTGTTGCCGTTTTTTCCGATATTTTGACGTTCATGAAAGTATTATAACACTTTCAAATTAGGAGATAATGGTTGTCGAGGGTTGCTCAGAATGAGATGTATGTGTCGTTTCATAAACCATTGGTTTTTGATAGACTTCTTCATATTTAGCCACACAAGCCGCGTAGTTAGCGTCGCGCAGATAATCCGTATTTTCTTTAACGCTTTGATGCTCAAGAGGATAAAGCGGAGGCATAATATTTACTGTCACAACCTTACTTTTAATAATTTTGGCTCTCAATCCCTTAGGATTAGAGAACGTTAAAAAGATTGGAACGACAGGAACATTTGAAGTTGCGGCAAAATGAAAGGCGCCATTACGAAAAGGCCGAGGCTTTTCATAATTCCACCACTCGGCTTCTTCGGGGTAAAAAAGAACAAAATTACGTTTCTTCAAAAGTTTTTCCACGGCTTTTCGCAAATTGATCATGGCTCTGAGGTTCGCGCTTAACGGTAATGTTCCTCCTGCCTTCAGACATTTACCAAAAAAGCCTTTTTTGTTATTAAATTCGCCGACGACGATATAAAGACGATGGCCAAACACGGCGTTTCGAACCATCAAATTATCGAAGTTGTTAACATGATTACACGTTATAATTGCCGACTTTAAACCTCGCAAGTTTTTGCGACCTTTAACTCTCATGCCAAAGGCAATGCCATTAATAAAGATACCGGCAATAATGGCCGCAATCCGAATTAGCAAATGGAAAAAACATTCAAAGAACGAATGACAAAGATGCTGATATTTTTCGTCAACAGGATCATAACTTTCACCGTCGATTGGTTCAACGTTATAGTGAAAATCTCCACGTTGCTCGCAATCTTTAATGCGCTGAAGTAATTCTTCTTTTGGAAGACCCATGGCTACTTATCCTTTTTTGGGGTGTAGGCTATGCGATCGACGTTATCCCATTGTAAATCGTTGGCAGTAGTGAAAATGCGAATAAAAATCCAAATAAACTCCGCTAATATAAACGGATTTAAGAAGATGACGAGAAGTGTTTCTTTAAATGTCATTTTAATCGCCTTGCGGTCGACCAGTAAGGTTAAAATCGTAAATAAGCAAAGCACACCATAAACTAGTCCGAAGGCAGTTAAAGCAACGTAGAGAATGGGCCAGGCTAAAGGCTGAAAGAAGATGGCATAGGCTCCCGCAGCTAAAAAGCCGATAATACTCAAAACAAGGCTCATGCCCGCAAAAATATAGACTGGAAGCAGAGAGTAAAGGAAGTCAAAGTTTTTCCAAACAATTTTGCCTTCGAAAAAGGTTTTTCTAACAACGGCCTTACGATATTTTTTGTTACATTGTGTGAACCCAGTCAACCATCTCATTCTTCGTTTAAATGAAACGCGGTGATCAACGGCTTCTTCAGTATAAACAATGGCGTGTTTATAGTACAAAGAGGTATAACCACGTAATAAACAATCCATCATTACTTCGTAATCTTCGGTTAAGGTTCGATACGGCCATCCACCTAAATCTTTGATAACATCAGCACGAACCATCATCCCCGTTCCACACATGCTGACGGGAATATTGACGCGATTGCGATGCGAATTGCCTAAATCATCAACCATTGTATAAACAAGAGCTGTGCAATTGCTAATTAAGGAGCGAGCTTTTTTGTCATCAGTCTCCCAATTTTTGATGTATTTTTTACCAACGATAATTTGGCGATTACTCGCTAAAGCATTATTCATCTCCATTAAAAAATCAGGATGCACTAAGTTATCAGCGTCAACAATTATGAAGGCATCATATTTATTGGGTGAGTATTTTAAAATTGTTTTTAACGCACCGTCTAAAGCTTCGCCTTTGCGAGTTTGTTCTAAAACGACATGAATAGTGGCATTTACAGCTTTTCGTGCCATCGCAATCGTTGGATCTTGAGGATCTTCAACGATAACGTGGACGTCATACATATCACGGTCATAAGTTTGCTGATTTAGCGTATCAAAAAGAGCCTGAATTGATTTACTTTCATTTTTAGCTGGGACAAGAATCGCTAAACGATTTTTCTTTTCGTTTGTTAAGCGGGGATGGCGTCGAAAGGCATCGACATAATACCAAAGACGAGGAATATAAAGAATGAGTAGTAGTAGCGAAACTAAAAGATATATTTTTAAAACATTTTCAATAATGACTTCCATGGTTTAATCCTAATTTCTAACTTAAAATGGCACTTAACAAGGCTTCCTGGCCTTCTTGATTGGCGGATGAAGATAATTCATTACGAATTCGCGCAAAAACTTCACCAATAAAATTGACGACATCTTGGCCTTTGCTCGTCAAAAAGATTTTACATTTACGGACGCTGGGGCATGTTCGTTCAACATATTGCTTTTCAAGTAAAAGCTTTAATACTCTTGTCGTTAAGGCTGCGTCATTGTCGGATAAAGCGTTTAACTCTTTAATTTTTAAGCTACCATTGTTCGCTAAAAGCAATAAATATGTCGCGTGTTGCAAGGAAATACCTTGTGTATTCAAATCGTGGTTTACCGCATCTTTCAGATGCTTGATAGTCCGGCGATACATAATAAACTTCTCATTCCATTCTTTCGTGTTCATGCTTATCCCCCCATGACTATCGGCATTTTATTATTTTTCATTGACTAAGTCAACGAATTATCAACTTAGTTACTCATATCGAGAAAAAGACACTACGTGTCTATCTCATAATTTATTTAAAATATTAATGCAGATTTAGCGTTGAAAAGGCCTTAAAAGTTTTGACCAGGAAGCTACTAAATCATCAAGTCGCATTTTGGCATTTGCCGGACTTGTCGACGGGGCTTGAACAACATTAATATCGATATCAGCAAAAAAGCGCATATATTCTTGATAGGCTTTCGCGCCATTACAAATTACGAGTTCAATCTTAGCATTCGCAAATATTTCGCGGATATTAGAGGGCTTGACATCGCTAATTTTGCTATCGCTCGAACCCAATATTTGACAATAACCAATCGCATCATGAAGCGCTATTTTCTTCGCTAAAAGCAAAGCCTTTTTTTCTTCCCAAGAAACATTGACGAAATCAACAGCAAATATTGAGCTTAAAACCTGATAAAACCGATTATTCGGATTAGCATAATAATAACCATCGGCTACTGCTTTAACAGATGGAAAACTACCCAAAATTAAAACTTTTGAGTGCGAGTCATAAAGCAAAGGGAAGGGATGAGATAGGGTCCGTGTTTGTGATTTCATCTTTTCGATTATTATACATTCATAAATGAATATAAAGAAAAGAGCAACCTACAAATGCTGCTTGTCACGGTTTATTGCGCCTATCATCTGGTTGCTTGTTCTTGAAAAATTATTTTAACTTGCCAAGATAAAAGTGGAGGCCAACTATGAAAACATATCGAGACGAAATCTGGATTAAAACCAAAAAGCGCCGCGAATTCATCAATATTACAACAGATGTTACGCGTGTTATCGCTAAAAGCGGCATTAATGATGGTCTTGTCTTAGTTAACGCCATGCACATTACCGCTAGTGTTTTTATTAACGATGACGAAGGCGGTTTACATCGCGACTTTGAACGCTTTCTAGAAAAGATGGCGCCCGAACACCCTCACAATCAATATGAACATAATGGTTTTGAAGATAATGCCGACGCCCATTTAAAACGACAAATAATGGGACGCGAAGTCGTCGTGGCCATAACTGAAGGAAAACTTGACTTTGGTCCGTGGGAACAAATTTTTTATGGTGAATTTGACGGCATGCGCAAAAAACGGGTTCTCGTCAAAATTATTGGTGAATAAAACTATTTAACGCCGATATAAAATTTCGCGCTATAAAACAAATAACTCTCGTCGCTAGTTACATAAGCTCCGTCGATTGTTATAACGTAAAGATCATAATCATCGCTGAGAGGTGTGTACTTTAAATCGGTATATAAATCTAATTCGTAATTGGTGGTAACGTCAAATTCAAGGTAAAAGGACTCAATAACATCGGTAAACGCAACATTAATATAGGCGAGATCATTTTTAATAATGACCAAACACCCGACTCAGCATCAAAGGTTGTGCTATATACTCCGCCATCACCTTCTTCTAAAACCGAAGAAACATAAAGGAAGTCCGTATAACCACTTGCGTTCATCGCGCCTAAATCAACAACTGCCTCATCACAGCCATAATATAAGAAAATTCTTTCTGGATTAGTGTAATAGTCGAGTTCAAAGCCAAACACTTCATAAAAATCTTCGAGTTCAAAATCATCGGGTAAACAACGAATACGATTAAAACCAATATCGCCAAAAGAAAGAACGTATTGAGAAATGCTTTGTTTTTCTTCTTCTTCTAACTCGTCTGGAGAATGAATCACTTCGCCGTTTTCTAACATCCCTAAGTCCGTTAAAAGTTTTTCAAAGCGATTATTCATTGAATAGGTTGTAAGACTTAAGAAATTAACAAAAGGAATAAAAGCGACCGTTACGCCAGCAATAATACTTGTCACTCCTAAAATTTGACCGTGGCCAAGGCGAAGTGGCTTTTTAATTACTCGAACAATACTCAAAGCCAAAAGAGCTATTCCAGCATATAAATAAATACTCGTATTCAAGGTAAAACCTTGGGCGAGCAACGCTACGATAAGTTCATAGAAAAAACCAATTAAAATAGCCAACATAACAAAAGGCCAGTATTTGTTAAAGAAACGTACGTGAGGATAATCACCCTCAAATTTTTCTAAGAAAAAGTTCATAGCCAAAGTTAAAAAGACCGTTACTAAAGCAGATATCAAATAAACAAGACCAAAATAATTACTATTCGCAGGCGAAGTAATAATATAAAAAACCAAGATAGCCGAGAAAATCATAATTAAGGGCACGATAATAAAAGCAAAAACAGTCCGCCATATATTATGATAATCACCTTCGGTCATCTCATCGTTGAGGTTTGGTATGAAACCAACAAACACCGGGACGGCCACTAAGCCGATAACAGCAATAAAAAGGTCGATATAAATAAAGTTACTTAGATTTGCCCCAAATAATGCTTCGATACTGGCAAAAATGCCAAAAAGGCCACCATATAAAACCGCGGCATAAAAGACAGTCAAAAAGATTTTTGTCATTAAAAAAACAAGATAATAAGTAAAGTTTCCTCTTTTTGGAAAATACTGGACTAGTAATGCCGCAACTATAATGACTATCCAAGCAATACCCATTCGGAAAACATTAATGACATCGGTAGTGATGAAAACATAACGCATTAATAAATAAAAAGAGACGGTAATAACTAAAGCTGCACCACTTAAAAGATAATTCCAAAGTCTTTTAAGACCGATCCGTTCAACGAGTAGTGTTTTAAAAACTAAAAGCGGCAAAGTAAGCCATAAAAACGGCAAGAGTTCCGTCAGCAAAACAAGGGCTCGATTCGTTTCGAGGTTGATAATGCCAAGAATGACCAAAAGAACGCTAAGAACAATTGCTTCGGTAAATCTTTTAAAACTGCGAATAAGCGGATCGAGTAAGGATGCTTTTAAAAATAGTGCAAATTTATTCATGATGCCCCCTTGGTTTGACTATAAAAGTCGTGGTTAACTGCCACGACGGCTTGTTAAACTACTGCGTTGTGGTTTTTGTTTTACTTTAAGATTTTGGCGGCGAATTTGATTGTTGCTTGGACCTTGCATAAAGGTTGGAATTTTCTTTTTAGCATCTTTTGCCATAATGTTTCCTCTTATTTTTATTCTATTTTCATATTAGCATAACAAAGAAATAACTATTCTCAAATCGTTTATAAATATCGCTTCTATACTTCCATTTTTTGAAGACGTTTAGAAGCGCTTTTATGCATCGGAAGATAAATCAAAAAGGCAATAACGGCATTGAGTATACTCAACAAAAGGATAGGCAAAGCAAGAGAAGAAACAGGAATGAGCATCAAGGCAAATAGCAAGGCGCCATCGAATATAATAATACCAAAGCCCGAGAAAACTGCGATAAAAGCCGACATGCTTTGTTTAATAACTTCGGCTTCGGTTTTAAAATCAAAACGCGGAAAGAAAAGGTTAAGCCAAGCAAAGAAAATCGATGTTAAGATGGCAAACGAAATAATAACTAAAAGGCTTGCTAGACTTGTCCATAAATCAAGTCCAAGGCCAATAACGGCAAAGGGGAAAGCTAGAAGGACAACAGAAAATTCTAAAACAAGATTAAAAATAATCTTCGCACTCATAATAACTTCGCCTCTAATCGGCAGTGTCTTGAGTAGACCAAAATTTTTGCCTTCAAGTGAAAGGCTAACTGCTGGGGTATAAACAGTAACAAGACAAAAAGCAAAGAAGCCTAAAAGAAAGAAAGGCCCAAAGGGGTTGATCAATGATAAAACTTCATTTTTAAAAATAAAAGCCGCAACCGCACCTATTAAGAGCATGATCAACCCAAAGGCGCAGTTAAATATGTAAATCGGTGTTCCAAAAAAACGACTCCATTCTTTTTTAATAAGAGCTGAAAGAACTGGTGTTTGGCGAACGTTTTTACTTTTAATAATTACTTGTTTGTTGGCGGTTCTGTTTTGATTTGTTTTGACACTAAGTTTAGAAATGATAAAAAGAAAGATAACAAAAAAGCCTAAATGGCTGAGAAATAAATAAGTAAAATTGAGGAGATTCCCGTCGTATACTGCCGAAGCATACCATTCATTGGGCAAGTATATACTGGAAATTGATTCTATAACCCATACAGGAATCATCGACCCTGTTTCAGCAGCAATACTGCCAATCATTGAAACACCAAAAATGACAAGAAAAATGACAAACATTAAAATCGTCTGCATTAAATTAGCATGAGCAAAATGTTTTGAAACTCGCGAAATAAGAAGCGATAAAAAGGAACCTAAAATAATTGCCGGTAGTGGCAAAATCAAAAAACCTAATAATAAGTAAATAAATCCGACGAAGTTGAAGGCTGTAAAGATGTAATAAACGATGAAAATAGGAAGCGTAAGAACAAAGATAAAAACATAGATAAAAACTAACATTGTTGCAAGTTTTGCTAAAAGCAAAGAAATGGGTTTTATCGGTAAGGCTCCAACAACTTCATAGTCTTTAAATTGAAAGATAAAACCATTAGCCTGCAAAAGAGCAAACAAAAAGGCCAAACCCGTCGCATATGAGGCAACGTAAAGCATAAGCTCGCGCGTTAACTGCATTTGATAAAACATCATTCCCGTTGAAAAGCCAATACTTAAAAAGGAATATAGAAAAAGAATACCAAAAGCAATGATGCGACCTTTGGATTTCGCAACTTTGGATCCAAAAAGACGACTTGGTCCATAACTTTCTTTAAGAAATATTTTTAGTAATTTAAAAAACACCTTAAGCAATCTCCATAAAGAAATTCTCAAGAGAACGGTCTTTTAATACTTCGTGTGTTCGGCCATCGGCAATGATTTCTCCCTGTTTAATAATGGCGATTTTATTGCAAAGCTTTTCAACAACCTCAAGCACGTGGGATGAAAACAAAATGATTGTTCCGGAGTCCGTTATTTCTTTAAACGTTTGCTTTAAAGCAAAAGCGGCTTTCGGATCCAATCCAACGAATGGCTCATCGAGCAAAATTAATTTCGGTTCGTGAACTAAAGCAGCAATCAAGGCAACTTTTTGCTTCATGCCATGCGAATAGGTCGAAATCGGCTTATTTAATGCATCAATCATTTCAAATTGAGTTGCGTACTTATCGATAAGTTCATTCCGACGCGCAAGCGAAACAGCAAAGGCGTCTGAAATGAAATCAATAAACTGTCGCCCCGATAAGGTTTCGTATAAGTCAGGATGATCAGGAATATAAGCCATTAACTTTTTAAATTCAATCGGGTCTTGAGCAATTGTGTGTCCATCAAAAGTAATTGAGCCGCTATCAAAAGAAATGATACCGGCAATTGATTTAATAAGCGTTGTTTTTCCCGCTCCATTCGGACCAACAAAACCGTATAAATCTCCTGGTTCTAGAGTTAACGAAATATCATTAATAGCTAGTTTCTTTTTATCGTATGATTTGCTAACATTTTTAATTTCTAACATGGTTGATCCCCCGTTTTTTCAAGATTATCATAACAAAAATCGAAATGTATTTATATATTTATAAATAAAAAGTTTGCTTTGCTTAGTAAACGTATTTCTAAAAACTAATAATTGCTTTTGATTTCTTGGTAAAAAGCGTATTTGGCAAGTTCAATTTTCGGCGCTAACCAATAAAAAAGAATACCGAAAGTAAGTATCGAAAGAATAAACCAGACAATATAGCTTAAATACAAGCAGAAAAGTCGTCCCTTATTTCCGTCCATGATTTTACGACTACGGGTAATTACGTCTTCATAATACATATTGGGATTATCTAATTGAATGAAATAAATCATCGCATATGAAAATGATTTAATAATTCCGGGAATAAGAAAAAGCAATGACCAAAGAAACAAATATATCTGACTAACTAGGCCAAGCAAAATGGCATTACCAATTTTGTTGTCAAAGCCTTTAAAAATTGTCGGAATATTTGGCCTTCCACCTCGATAAATATCTTCAATAAACATTGCATAGCCAAGATAGAGTGGTCCACCGAGAATAAACATGCCAATGCCGCCGATAGAGTTTAAAGCCGCAACCACAAGACTGAAGAGAAAATAAGCAAGAGCGGCTTCGTTCCATTTTCCGTTTAGTTTTTCATCTGCTGTGCGTTTAAATTCGTAAATATCCATATTAATTTCCCCCGCGGTTATTATATACATAACGAATAGTAATAATAAAAGAAAAACCAGTAATTAACTGGTTATATCTTTTTAATGAGTCGTAATTATAAAGGGCAGGCTTCAACTTTGTTTTTTTGAATAATCGGGTCAGACAGTAGAACATCGCTATATGATTTTGACATTTCCATAATGTCTTTGGCAAACGGGCAAGTTGGAATAATTTTCAAGTTGTTTTCGCGAGCGTACGACACGACACGATCAACTAGAATTTTTCCCATTCCTTGTCCCCGCAATGAACGATTGACATACGTGTGATCAAGAATAATGATGTTGTCTTTATGTTTTTTAAAGGTGACTTCAGCTAATGCTTGTTCTTCATTATCACCCATATAGAAGCGATCTTTATTTTTACCAAAAATTAATTTTTCCATTTTATGTTCCTCCAATAAATTATCTATGTGTTTTTAAAAACGTCTTTTATCTTGACTATATTTTACGACATTAAAAAGGTAGGCAGAAGCAATATGCTTATCAATTAACGTCTTTAGGCAAAAAGAAGATCATATGCTTCAACATCTTCTTTTTTAATGTTTGTATAGACCTCAGAAACAATAAAAGTTCCATTTTTATCTTTTAGATAACCTGGCTGAAGCTCGTGGGCCATTAAAGCATCTAAATAAGTTCCCTCAGGTGTAGTAATGTTGAACTCTTGACAGCGATGAAAACCCAAACGAGGATAATAGTTTGGTTCGCCATAAATAATAGCGGCTGAATAGCCAAGTCGCTTTGCCTCTTTCAAAGTTTCGCGTATAAGTAAAGCACCAATCCCTAGTTTTTGAAAATCAGGATCGACTGCTAATGGTCCGAACGTAATTACTTCATGGATTTTTTGAGCGCTGACAATTTTCGATTTTGCATAATAGATAGCGCCCACAATTTTGTTCTTATAAACCGCTAGTCGTGTCAATTTTGGAATGTAATCATCGTGAAGCCTTAATTGTTTTGTCAAATAGTGCTCATCAGCACCCGGCTTATATAAATCCCAAAAAGCGCGACGAATCATCGCTTCGCATATTAGATAATCATTTATTTCTTCTTTTCGAATACTAACTTTCTTTAAATCGACTAAATTATTCAAGGACGGTTACTCCTTTTGTCAAAACTAAACGCAATTTGATTTTTGCCCCTTCACCAACAATACGAAGACGATTAAAACCTTTTTCAAGTTTGACTATTTTTGATTCTTGGCCGGTGCCAGAAATCAATGTGGTGATTAAATCCTTGCGCACAAGTATTAATTTACCTCTCCCACTACTTACTTCCATCTCAAGATCAAAACGACAAGTGGTGTTGTCGCGCATCCAAAAAATGCCAATCGTTTTGACTCCACTAAATGATTCGGTTCGTAAGGAAACATGATTTCCTCTTTGCCCGCCAATCATAACGACAGCTCTCATATTATTAACACAACTTGCTAATCGTCGTTGATCATTCCAAATATCCATGCAATTACCCCTTAATTATTGTAATGCTCGACTATTTTATAAAAAAGCAAAATCAAAAAAGATTGCCTTTAACAGCAACCTTTTTAAGAATTTTTTTAATTACTTATCGCCCATCGTCATGGCCATCACAGCCTTAGCGGTGTGAAGACGGTTCTCGGCTTCTTGATAAACAATTGAGTGTGGTCCATCAATAACGGAATCTTCGACTTCATTTCCGCGATCAGCGGGTAAAGCGTGCATGTACTTAACGTCAGGACTTGCCAGCTTAATCATTTCTTCTGTACACTTCCAACCTTTTAAGGTTTTGATGTAATCATCCACTACAACTGTCGACTGGTTTTTAACCCAGCTGCCCCAGTTCTTAGGAATAACAATGTCGGCATTCTTAAAGGCTTCTTTCATGTCGTGAGTAATACGGAAGGAACCACCGTTTTCAGCAGCGTTTTTCTTTGCTTTTTCGATTGCCCAATCTGGTAAATCATAACCTTCTGGATACGCCAATG
The DNA here is from genome assembly GCA_023396795.1 of Bacillota bacterium. Lineage (GTDB taxonomy): Bacteria > Bacillota_I > Bacilli_A > RFN20 > CAG-826 > UBA1424. The sequence goes on from JAEWUY010000098.1 coordinate 12,580, forward strand.
TGACATCCATCGCATAGCGAGGGAATAACAAGATTTGGGTTAACGGAACACTAATCGGCTTTTTGTGACTTTCCGCATAGGCCCAAATAATCGAAACCTTAATATGCTTTTTATTTGGAAATACTTCCTGAATAGTCATTAAATCAGCGAGACCTTGCATCGGGTGATAAATATCGCATTGCAAGTTCATAATCGGGACGGTTGAATTAGCGGCCATCTCACGAATATATTTATTGCCAATGCCCCAGTTACAATAACGGCAAGCAATACCATGACCAAACGAAGATAAAATAACGGCTGTATCTTTGGCGCTTTCACCATGGGATATTTGCATCATCGAAGTATCAAGAAATGTCGCGTGTCCACCTAATTGAGCGAGACCGGATTCCATTGAGTTTCTCGTTCTTGTTGATTGTTCAAAGAACATCAAAAAGCC
>JAEWUY010000120.1 GCA_023396795.1 Bacillota bacterium
TACCTGCCGCAATAAAGACCATGTTCGCTCCTTTAACAACCTTGCGAATGTCTTCAACGGAAGCCATGGCCGCCTCGCGTCCAATATTTGGCTCTCCACCAGCGCCTAAGCCACCAGTGATAGCCGGGCCAAGCACGATGCGATTACGTGATTTGGATGTAGCTAACGTTTGCCGGTCAGTATTGGCCACATAAAACTCGACAGCGCCTAAATCTTCATCAATCATACGATTGACGGCGTTATTTCCGGCCCCTCCTACACCTATAACAACAATGCGGGCGATTGGTTCGAAATTGTCTAAATCAAATCCTTGCATACTTCTAGCCTCCTATTTCCGGTCTTTGGCTTCTTTACTACCGCGCGTCAAAGTCGTGACGACGGGTCGATCTTCTTCTAAATAGCTTTGATAACGATTATTAGCCAAAATAGCTCCTAAAGCATTTACATAAGTTTGATGACGAGCACCCACGGCCTTAGGAATAGCAAAAGATAATTTATTATCTGGAAAAGCCTCAACAATCATGGCGTCTAAACCATTTAAACGCGCTAAGCCACCGCTTATAATAAGCGGAATTGTCAATAATTTCTTATCATAACAAGCCATTAATGAATTAATGGCTTGTTTTAAAGAGAGTAAATAATCGCCAACAAATTGTTCAGTAACTTCATTTAATTCTCGTGTCGAAAAATCTTTACTTTGGCCTTCGATGTCCACACTAGTGGCAATCGTTGGATAGTAAGACATTGGGCGATGATCAATACCATAGCGGCGTTTTAACTTTTCGGCCTCATCAAACGGTAAATTAAACGACTGCATAATTAAATCAGTTAAGTCTTTTCCACCCTTTTCAAAATAAGTTGAGGCAAACAAGGTTTTATTGCCGACAAGACTAACAGAGGTGACTTCTGCTCCCATATCCACATATAAATATGTGGTGGGTAGTTCTAAATCTTGGGCGAACAAATACGACGCTGCATGTGGAGCAACAAGAACGCGTTTAATTGATATGCCTGCTTCCTTAAAAGCTCGCCGAAAGTTTTCAATGACCGAAAAAGGTAAAGCATGAATTTTTGCTGAAATAGATAGTGAATTGGATTTTTCGCCAATTGGTTGAGTCGAAAAAACACGACCATTATCTAATTCGAAAGCATCAGGAACGATATCAACAATTTGCCCACCATGTGGTACAACTTCCTTGCGGACTAATGAAACAACATTAGAAAGATCAATTGCTTCAACGGTTCCTGTCGGAGAGACAACGTTTGTTGTTTTATCGCTTTGATAAACCTCAAGACCAAGGGGCGGCAAGATTAAGATGGCGTCAGATATTGTCAGTTTAAGTTTTGCAGTAGCATCTTTAATTTCTTTAACTTCGCGAAGAGCCTCGATTAATCCAATCAAATTAACGATTTGTCCTCTTTCAACAAAGGCATCAATCGGCTTACGCATAGCGTAAAGAACGATTGGATGATCATCGAGTTCATAACCGACAACGAGTTTTATCTCGGCCGATGATATTTCTAAAGCGGCGGTAGGTTTTTCCATAAGGTTGTTATTCTGACTTATATTATATATATAAAGCCTTGATGTAGCAAAGGCAAAATACATAATTATCTCCTAGAAAATAACTAACCAATAAAAAAGCCGCATCATAAGATGCAGCTCGGAAGGAGGGAGGTCCGTCCGTGATGAACAAGTTTATTCGGTAACGACTTCGCTTGTGGTGTTTTCGGTTATGGCCGCTTGGCTAGCGGCAATTTTTAAACTCAAGGGAATGGAAATAGCAACAGCGACAAGTGCCAATACCGAAAAGACGATTAAGGCTTTTTTGAAGCGATAATACGGAGCTTTGCGATTAAATTTGACGAGTTTGTCTTTCATTTCTACTCCTTGACTCTTTCGACGGCCCTTAACTTCGCACTGTGCGAGCGAGGATTACGAGCTAACTCTTTACTAGATGGGGTGATGATTTTGCGATTGACAAGACGGAATTTTGGAAGATCTTCTTCCTTTGGAAGCGAGAAGACATTTCTTCTTGTTCCTTCAACAACTGTCACATCGCGGAAAGCATCTTTGACGAGACGATCTTCTAAGGATTGGAAGGAAATAATAACTAGCCGACCACCGACATTAAGGAGTTTAAGTGCGTCCTTAACCGTAATCTCAAGGGCTCCCAGTTCATCATTTACTTCGATACGCAACGCTTGAAATATTTGCTTGGCGGGATGTCCTTTTTTTGCCAGTTCCTTCATCGGCTTAGCCGACTTGATGAGGTCAACAAGTTGTTGGGTAGTCTCAATAGGCGCATTAATACGTGCTTCAGCGATTTTCCGGGCGATTTGATATGCGTATTTATCTTCGCCATATTCTCCAAAAATGCGCGTTAGGTCCGTGACACTATAAGTGTTAACAACCTCATATGCCGTTAATGAACTACGCTCATCCATTCGCATGTCGAGACGGGCATTGCTACGATATGAGAAACCCCGTTCTGAATCATCGAATTGAGGAGAGGAAACGCCGAGATCCATTAAGATCCCATCAACCTTCTGAATGTTGAGGCGATATAGTACTTCTTTGAAGTTCCGAAAGTTTTCGTGAACTGTTTCGAAGTTGCTACTAATTTTCGAGAGGGTAATTTTCGAATTTTCAATCGCTTGATAATCCTGATCTAATCCGACTAATTTCCCCTTGCGGCTCAGTTGAGCCAAGATTCTACTTGCATGACCCGCTCGACCAAGAGTGAGATCAACATATATTCCGTCGGGTTTAATATTTAAAGCATCGATGGCTTCGTCTAATAAGACGGGAACGTGTTCTTCCATAGACTATTGAACAGGTAATTTTTCTGCTTTGGCTTCGTAATCTTTTTCGTTTTGCTGCAGATATTTTTCCCAAGCAGAAGCGTCCCAAATTTCAAAGTGATTTATGACGCCCACAACTACCACACTACGTGAAATTTTGTAATCAGTTAGTAACCGACTAGGGAGTTGAATGCGACCTTGAGCGTCAACTTCGAGTTCGACGACGCTCGATAAGGCGATACGTTGTACATCACGAGCATCGCGCTGGTTATAGGAAAGATTTTCAAGAGCGGTAGTTAGAATTTGAAAGTCAGCTTCTTTATAAACGCTGAGCGATCCTTCATAACCTTTGAGAATATAAAGACGACCGCCGGCTTCATTCCGCATTTTACTCGGAATGACAAGACGACCTTTGTTATCGAGGGTATGAGAATAGCTTCCAAAGAACATTTCTACCACTTACCTCCACTTTCTACCACTTAGCACTCATATTATACGCACATTGATTCAAGCGTGTAAACAGCAAAAAAAGTCCCAATTTAAACACTGGGACCTGGGAATAATGTGTTGTTTAATTAATTAAACAGATAAATCTAATTAGTATTTTATTAGTATATTTTTAGCATTACAATTCATCATCATCTAAGTCAATTTCGTCTAATTTAGAAAACCTATCATCCCCACTTATACGTCGATCTTCGGCTAACTGTTCATCATCAAGAACACGATATCCTTCGCCGCCTTGTGGTCGTTTAGCGCCAGGCTTTATTGGTTTAAGCGGAATGTTAGCAGAGATTAAAGCCAATAAAATTATCTCAATTTCAATCTCATCTTTATCAATGATGATGACTTCATCTTCAAATGATTTTGAATCACCAATAAATACTTCTTCGCGAATCATTACTTCATCTTCGAAGGCTTCTAAAGAATAAGAGCATTCCAAAATAACTTTGACCTTAAGGTCAACATTTAAACGAATGATGTTACGATACTTTGTAATTTCTAAAATACCCAGCCCTTTTTTAATATCCAATAACGGGCTTTTAAATAATGGTTTGTAATCATGGAAACTAAACTCTTTTTCGATAACGATTGTTTTATCTAAAACGAGTTTTGATTTAGAAATAATCATTGTTATTCTCTTAAAGTGATTCCAAATTTCTTGTTTAACAAAGTTAAAACGGCCTTCTCGGCTACGGCGACTTCGTTATCTTTTAATGTTCGATCATCGCGTTCATAAGTAACTGTAAGAGCGATTGATTTTTGATTTTGGGCAATTCCTTCGCCAACATAAACATCGAAGACATCAATATTTTTAATAATGCGATCGACAGAGGCAATTGCCTGAACAATTTGACGAACTTCTAATTTAGCATTCACCACTAGCGATAAATCGCGTTTAACAGCTGGAAAACGAGAAAACGCCTTAAAAACAGGTTGCCCTGTCTCGAGTGACAAAAGGAGTCCGAGATCAAGTTCTAAAACAAAAACTTTGTTTTTACCTAAATCATACTTATTCAAACATAAAGGATGAATCTCGCCAAGATAGCCAACTTCTTTGCCGTTTACTTTAAGAAGAGCTGAACGCCCAGGATGGAGCTCCTTTTGTTCATTCTTTAGCTTTTCAAAACTATAACGGGTATCTTTGATACCCAAGACATTATTAAGTCCTTCGACCAAACCTTTAAGGTGATAAAAAGAATAAGGGATTTTATTAAGTTGGTAATGATATAAGTCATTGCCAACAAGAACAAGGCCAAGTCGAAGCCCTGATTCGCTCGTGGTGTCAATATCGCTTATTTCATAAAACGCAAAATCCTTTGCTCCACGAGCGAGGTTATAAGAAGCAACCTTGAGTAATGACGGCATTAGACTTAACCGCAAATATTCATGTTCATCGGTTAATGGATTGATTAAGCGATGAGCATCTCCTTTTGTTAATATTTTGAATCCGTCTAATTCTTCCTTGCGAACAAGGGAATAGGTCAAGGCTTCATTAATACCTTGTCCCGACAAATAACGACGGAGCAATTGCAAGGATTGTTTATCCTTTGGATAACCCCCAACCGTAACTTGTAAGGACGGCAGAGTGCCAATAACTTTATCTAGACCAATAATGCGAATAACTTCTTCGCTTATATCGGCTTCACTAGCGATATCGATTCGCCACTGAGGAATGGTTACAATGAATTCATCGCGATTTAAAACATTAACGTCCATCCAATCACGAGTTAATGTTTCGACAATCTCTTGCTGCAAGAATTTCGTACCCAGACGATTATTGATATAAGAGACCGATGTTGAGATTTTGCTTACTTCTTTCTTTTCTCGCCGATCAAAAGTCACGATTTCTTCAATATCTTCCGCACCACAGAGAGTCGAAATCATCTCCGTAGCTAAATCCATAACCTCGAGAAATTGATGAGGGTTGATGCCTTTAACAAAACGATTCGAAGAATCGCTACTTAAGCCAAGGCGAGTGGAAGTCCGACGAATAGCATCGAAGGCAAAATTAGCAACTTCAACAACAATATTTTTTGTTTTCTCGTTTACGGCCGAGGCTAATGAACCCATAACTCCGCCTAGACACATGACTTGCCCACCACTTGTAATAACAATGTCACCCTTAACGATGGCATATTCTTTTTCATCTAATGCCGTAAACGTCCCAACATAATCATCCTTGATAATTAGTTCTGGTTTCAACAAACGATCAAGATCATACATATGAAGGGGCTGTCCGGTTAAAAGCATAATATAATTGCCGATATCGACAATGTTGTTGATGGAACGAACCCCCATGCTTTGCAAAGCAATTTTTAACCATTTTGGCGATGGGGCAACTTTAATATTTTTAATAACACGACCAGAAAATTGCGGGCAATTGGTTGTTAAAGAATTAATAACAAAAGATGATTTATTACCTTTAGGTAATAACGTAGGCTTATATTTGACTTCTCGCTCATAAAGAGTCGAAATTTCTCGCGCCATATTAATAACGCTATATAAGTCACTGCGGTTGGCGAGAAGTTTTAAATCCAAAATAACGTCATCAAGACCAAGATATGCCAAAACATTTTCGTCTCCGACCACTGCGTCATCATTTAAGGACTCAATGCCAGCGATTTGTTCTTCGTTAAGAAATTTACTATCTACTCCTAATTCTAAAAGTGAGCAAATCATGCCTTGACTTTCATAGCCACGAATCACGCCTTTGCTAATTTTCCCACCAGGAAGCATGGCTCCATCGCGTGCAACGATAACTTTTTGGCCTTTGCGAACATTGGGAGCGCCACAAATAATTTGCAGGACCCCATATTTCTCACCAGTATTAACTTTAGTTAAAGACAAATGATCACTGTCGGGATGAGGAAGACATTCAATGACTTCGCCAATTACTAAATTAGTGGCAGATGAAAGCTTCTCAACCGCTTCAACTTCAACACCAGCAAACGTCAAGCGATCAGCGAGTTCTTGGGGGTCAATATCGCTAAGATCAATATATTTCTTAATCCAATTTAGACTAACTTTCATATTGCCACCTACTTTCTTACAAATTGCTTTAAAAAGCGGATATCATTTTGATAAAAGCGACGAATATCATCAACTTTATAACGAAGCATCGCTACTCTTTCAATACCGATGCCAAAGGCAAATCCTGAATAGATTTCTGGATCGTAGCCAGACATCTTTAAGACGTTAGGATGAACCATGCCGGCACCAAGAATTTCAATATAGCCTGTATCTTTACAAGTCGGGCATCCTTTGCCCCCACATTCAGCACAAGAAACTTGGACTTCGACGGATGGTTCCGTAAATGGAAAATACGAGCTAACTAGACGTATTTCTCGTTTTGGACCAAACATTTTTTTAATAAATAAATCTAACGTCGCTTTTAGATGACCGAGATTAATGTTTTTGCCCACTAAAAGGCCCTCAATTTGTCCAAATTGATGTGAATGGGTCATATCGTCATTATCGCGACGATAACATTTTCCTGGGCAAACAACTTTAATTGTTTCGCCTTTTTTCTCTTCCATGGCTCGTGCTTGAGCCGGAGAAGTGTGTGTTCTTAATAAAAGGTTCTCGCTAATATAAAAGGAATCCTGCATATCACGAGATGGGTGATTTTTAGGAATGTTCATTAATTCGAAATTATAATGATCTGTTTCGACATCTCGTCCTTCTTTTACTTCGTAACCCATGTTAATGAATATGTCTAAAATCTCATCACGAATTAGATAAAAAGGATTTGTGCCTCCCGCGTTTTGATTAATTCCTGGCAAAGAAATATCAATTTGCTCACTAGCTAAACGAGCTTCGATTTCGGCATCAGCAAAAGCTTGCATCTTTGCATCATATGCTACATTTAATTCTTGCCGTACACTATTAATTTTTTGACCGAAGGTTGCTTTGTCCGGTCCATCAAAATTTTTAATTAATGCCATCATATTATTGATTTCCGCTTTTTTTGCTAAGTGGACGTTTCGAACTTCCACTAAAGCATTTTTATTTTCGGCTTGTTTAATAGCATCAAGGATTTGTAAACGTAACTGTTCAAGCTTGGCGATGATTTGTTCCATAGCTCGTCCTCCTAAAAAAATAATGACACACTAGGAACGAATTTCTCCGTGGTGCCATCCTTCTTCGCGGCTTTTGCCGCGCACTAGATCTTAACGCGATTAACGGGATGATATCCATACTCCGAGGTGAATTCGCCAAGATTACTATAAACGGGTCACACTTTTCCGTTCTCCCTGACTAGCAAAGACTAAGGCTACTATTTCTCATCAACGTACGAGTTATTATAACATAATGTTAAATTGGTGACTATCTTTTATCAAGACGTTATTTGCTTATAAAGCAAGATAGCATCTACTTTTTACTATTAATCTCGTATAAAACAATGCCAGCAGCAACGGCGACATTTAACGATTCAATGCCCTTAATGGCGATTTTAACCTTTTTATCAGCGATATTTAAAATTTCATCATTTATACCTCGTGATTCATTGCCTAAGACAACAATGTGCTTTGTGGCGAAGGACTCTTCTAATATGGACTTACTATCACGTAACGAGGTAGCCACTACTTGATAGCCTTTCTTTTGAAGATTCTTCAAAATCTCGATACCACCAACGACAATATTTAAAGCCAATAAGGCACCCTGAGAAGCATTTATGGCGCGATCGTTATAAGGTGAAACACTTTGCGAAGAAATAATAACGTCCAAGTAGCCAAAGGCTAGGGCTGTTCTTAAAATTGTTCCCAGGTTGCCGGGATCGCTAATATCATCAAGAAACAAAACTTTATTTGTCTCAATCGAATGAGGCTTTTTCATTTTACAAACGGCAACAACACCTTGCGGAGATTTTGTGGCTGATAATTTATCAATAATTTCGTCGCTAACTAAATATTGATCAACGTCCAAATTAGGGATTTCTTTGTTCGCAAATACAGCTTTAAGAGCTTTATGTTCCACCGCCATATTCAAAAGATGAAAGCCTTCGACGAGAAATAAACCACTTTCTTTTTGATATTTTGACATTTTTAATTTGGCGGCTTCGACGACATGATGGTTAGTTTTTGAAGCAATACGGTAAATCATGCGAATTCTCCTTTTTTGAGTTTATTTACAAAAGTTTTATAGTTAGGGCAATATTTATATAATTCTTGGTAAAACCTTGGACCATGATCAAAATAACGATCATGAGCAAGTTCATGAATAACAATTGCATCAATGATGTCAGGGTGAAAATGAATGAGGCGAATTTGAAAAGATAAAGCATGGGTTTTTCGAGAATTTGTGCCAAAGCGTGTTTTCATATGACGAACTTTTATGTCGTATGGCTGTCGAATTTTCATTACTTTTTCAAAGTAGCGCACACGCTGTGTCAAGTATTCCTTGGCATAAATTCGTAACTTCTTGTCTAAATCTTTTTCGTCTTTAAAATATAGCGCCTCGCCTAAAAGAAACGTATTTTTGAGGGCCTGATTATTATGAAGTTCGACTAATTGACCAAGCAAAAACATCTTACCGTTTTCATAAGGTGTGGTTTTCTTAGCGTCTTTGGCTAATAAACGTTCATAAAAGCGTTCAAGATAATCAAAAATTACTTTTTGTGAAGTGTTTTTAGGAGCGCTGACAAAGAAAGTTCCATCACGATAACGAAAAATAATGTTTTTGATGCGTTTAACTGTAACCACCACTTTGTGATTATTATCGCTTCGCTGATAAGCTAGTTCATAGACCATGATATAAGTATAATCGCTTAGCAGCGACTTACAAAGTCAAAAAGAATCATAAACTACGCTTTTTCTTTGTTGTTAACTATCTGCGATAATTATACAATTATGAAGTATGAAAAAAGTCCTTATTAGTGCTTGCTTAATTGGCGACAAAGTTCGTTACGACGGCAAGAACAATTTGATACCCAATATCGATGTCTTAATGGAGTATTTTGAACTTGTTCCCTTCTGCCCGGAAGTTGAAGGTGGTTTGCCTATTCCCCGCAAGCCCAGCGAAATTCGCCACACTCATGTTTATAATATCGAAGGAAATGATGTCACCAAAAACTTCGTGATTGGGGCCCAAAAAGCTCTTAATATTTGTAAATATCTTGATATCAAGCTCGCCATTTTAAAAGAAGACTCGCCTTCTTGTGGCGTTACGAAAATTCATAGTGGCCTTTTTGATGGCCGTAAAAAAGACGGCCAAGGCGTGACTACTACTTTACTCAAGCGTCATGGTATTGAGGTCATCAGTGAAAAAGATGTACCAGCCTTACTGGAAAAATTACAAAACAAAAAGGATGTCAGCTAATAACTGGCATCCTTTGTTTTTTTAGATAATAAACTATTGATATTTGGTTGCTTTAATCGCTTCTAATGTTTCCTTATCAAGAGCTTTGACAACTTCGGTTAGAAGTTTGACAGCTTCTAAATAGTCATCGTAATTAATTAATGAGACATGGCTATGGAAATAACGACAAGGGATTGAAATTGTCATCGTAACGACTCCGTCGTATTGCTTATGAATTTCGCCTGAATCAGTGCCTCCAGCTGTCATTAAATCAAAAGTGTAACGAATGCCTTTTTCTTTGGCGACTTTTTCGACAAAATCAAATAAACCACGATGAGCAATGACTGATCCATCCATTATTGACAGAGCAACACCCGCTCCGAGTTTAGTTGGATGATTAGGAGCCCCAGGAAGGTCATAAGACATCGTCACATCTAAAGCAAAGGCTACATCAGGCTTAATATGATAAGCGGCTGTTCTCGCTCCGCGTAAGCCAACTTCTTCTTGGACGGTTCCTGCGGCAACAACGGTTGCTTTATGATCGACATCCTTCAAATTATTAAGAACTTCGATGGCTACGGCGGCTCCTAGACGGTCATCCCAAGCCTTACCGAGTAAAGTTTTGCCGTCGTTCATGACGCGGAAGGGAGTGTAAGGCGTAATCATATCGCCAACGCGAATCCCAAGTTTTTCGACATCGCTTTTGGAAGTGACGCCAAGATCGATATACATATCTTTAATTTCCATGACTTTGTTACGCTGTTCAGCACTCATACCATGTGGGGGCTGGGCACCGACAACGCCAAAAATTTTTTTACCTTCTGATGTTGTAATCCGAACCGTTTGGGCTAAGACCACATGTCCCCACCATCCGCCGATTGGATGAAAGCGAATAAAGCCTGAATCTTCGATGCGATGGACTAAAAAGCCCACTTCATCAATATGACCAGAAAGCATAATCACGGGTTCGCCTTCTTGTCCTTGTTTATAAGCGATGATTGATCCAAGATTATCGTATTCAATCCGATCGGCCACATCTTTAACATAATCTTTAAATAATTTTGCGGCGTCTTTTTCGCGTCCGGAAACACCTTCGACCTCACTCATTTTTTGCAAAAAACTTAATCTTTTTTCTTCTGTCATAATCATGACCTCCTTAATAATTCGTCTTTTGGCGTTGATAGTTTACGCCAAGTTTACTTTTATAAGCCAATATAACTTCCTCGACGCTAAAACCGAGGCTCGGAATTAGGTTTAAAAACAATTGGTAAGCATTAGTATAATGACTTATATCGTAGCTTTCAACAAGTTCAATCGTCGCTTTGTACACTAAATGAAACTGTCGCGTTAATGATAATGATGATTTAGTGATTTCATAGCTAGTTTTACTGACGTTTAGAGGTAGACCAAGCGAAAGCAAAAAGTGCATGCCATCCGCATACTCATCAAGGAGTTTTTCGCGGGGTGAAGGTCCTTTGTTTGACCAATATTTAAAACATCTCGTTTCATTGGCTAATTCACCAATTTCAACAATCAAAGCCATGAGGCGATCGTCCTTTGTTGATTCGTAACTTGTGCCGTGATTTTCAGCGATGGTCGCGTCGAGTTCAGCTTGTAACTGATATAGTTCTTTTAATGCGATTTTCATAAGTTATACTTTCAACTTTTTGATGTGCCATATGTCTTTGACATATTGTTCAATTGTTCGGTCGCTTGTGAAGAAACCGGAGTTAGCGATATTAATTATTTGCGAACGAGCCCAATTACGACGGTCAAGATAAAGCTTTTCAATTTGTTCTTGCGCTTCAATATAGGCTCCTAAGTCTTTAAGAATAAAGTAGACGTCTCCACGATGCATGATTTCATCAAAAATGAGTTGATACTTCTCGCTTTTGCCAAACGTCCAAGGGCCATTAAATAACGAATCCATAATCTTTTTAATGCGTTCATCAGATTGATATAAATCCCAAGGATTATAATCTCCGCGCTCATAATGAGCTTCGACTTCTTCGGCTTTTAAACCAAAGATGACGCAATTATCAAGTCCAACATAGTCAGCAATTTCCACATTGGCACCATCGAGTGTGCCAAGAGTAATAGCTCCGTTCATCATAAATTTCATATTACCAGTTCCACTGGCTTCTTTTCCGGCCGTTGATATTTGTTCGCTGACATCAGTGGCAGGAATAATTTTTTCCGCCGATGAAACGCCGTAGTTTTCAACAAAAACAATTTGCATGAATTTGCTAACGTGAGGGTCACGATTAACAATGTCACTAACAGCGATAATTAATTCAATAATCTTTTTAGCGTATTCATAACTTGGCGCAGCTTTAGCCCCGAAAACAAAGGTTCGTGGATAAAAAGTAAAGGAAGGATCGTCTTTTAGTCTTTGATATAAATACATAATGTGAAACAAGTTCATTAACTGACGCTTATAAGCGTGTAAACGCTTAATTTGAACATCAAATATGGAGTCAATATTCAAAACCAGACCTTGCTTTTTCTTCATATACTCGGCAAAAGCAATTTTATTATTGGTTTTAATTTTGATAATGGCGTCTTGAACTTTTTTGTCGTCTTTATAAAGTTCAAAAGCTTTGATTAAGCTCATGTCCTTTTTCCAGGTCTCGCCAATTTTACTGGTAATTAGATTGGTAAGTTCAGGATTGGCGTACATGAGCCAGCGCCGATGGGTAACACCGTTTGTCTTATTATTAAACTTCTCGGGATATAGTTCATAAAAATCATGGAACGTATCACGTTTTAAAATTTCTGTATGTAATTTGGCGACACCATTAACGGAATAAGAAGCGTGAATGGCCAAGTTTGTCATATGGATTTGACCATCTTTAATAATTTGCATCGTATAGCGGCGACCCATGTCGACATTTTTCTCCGCCATCTCAATATTGAAACGGCGATTGATTTCTTCGATAATCATGAAACAACGAGGCAATAGTCTTTGAACATATTGAATTGGCCATTTTTCTAAGGCTTCGGCCATCACTGTATGATTAGTGTAGGCAAAACATTTGCGGACTTGCGCCCAAGCTTCGTCCCATTCGTATTCATATTCGTCAATTAATAGGCGCATCATCTCAGGAATAGCTAGAATGGGATGCGTGTCATTGAGTTGGAAAACATGCGCATCTGCAAAATTATCAAGAGTGGCAAAACGCCGGAAATGCCCGCGCATCGCACTTTGTAAGCCAGCACTAACTAAGAAGTATTGCTGTCTAAGTCTTAAAATGCGCCCTTGTTCAGTCGAATCATCAGGATATAAACCATGGCATAATTCCTTTAATGTAATTAAATACTCATCAAAATCCTGGTTTTTAGGAAGATTTTCCAAACTTGGTTCAGCCGACCAAAGACGTAAGGTATTGGCGACATTATTGCGATAGCCAACAAGGGAAACATCATAAGGCATGGCTTTGACAGATACCGCATTCGCAGTTCGAATGCCAAACTGTCCATTCTTCTTCATATAAGTTTCGGCATTACCGTAAAATTTTACTTCGACCGCGTGCTTAGGCTTACGAACTTCGAAGACATACCCATTTGTTAGCCAGTGATCAGGCATTTCGATTTGTTTACCATTGCGAATCGCCTGACGGAAAAAACCATATTCATAGCGAATGCAGTTGCCATGTCCCGGATAGCCAAGTGAGGCTAATGAGTCCATAAAGCAAGCCGCTAAACGGCCAAGACCACCATTGCCAAGCCCGGCATCATATTCTTGTTCTTCAAGTTCTTTGATATCGATGTCTAATTCTTTTAGACCTTGTTCGGCGATTTCATAAATTCCCATATTCATCATATTGCTATGAAGTAAACGACCGATTAAAAATTCCATCGAAAAGTAAATAAGCTGCTTTTCTTTATTCTTTAAAATGTATTCGCGCGTCTTACGCCAATGGTTACCGGCATAATCCCGAACTAATTCACCAAGAATGTCATAACGTTCGCTGATGTGTGAGTCTTTAATGTTTTTACCGTATTTTTCAGAAAGTCGCTTTGCGAATTCTTCTTTAAATTCTGTTTTGTTTTTAAACATATGTCTCCTTTTTCATTTGTTCCGGCGATGCTTGAAGATCATAGCACCAAAGGAAGATATTTTAATTCTAATTTTAAATGGATGATTTAGTGGGCCCATAGCTTCGGTGGCCAACGGTAATCCATTATACTGGTTTGCGCCGCCATAAACATCCTTATCGCTATTAAAAATTTCTTCGTAAAGACCTTCTTCATTAACACCTAATTCATAATTATCATAAAAATTAGGAGTCATATTGAAAACGAAGACGAGGCGCGAATCATCAACAAAGCGTTCAAAAGCATACAATGATTGGTCAGTGTTATCGGCCATCAACCACAGAAAATTCGCTGGATTATATTCTTGAACGCGCATTGCTTTTTCATAAGCGTAAATTAAATTTAAATCGCGAATTAATCTCGTAATGGAATCATGTTTAGGGAAGGTTCTTAAAACCCATGGTAAAGACTTATTTTCGTTCCACTCATCAAACGAGGCGAGTTCATTGCCCATGAAATTAAGTTTTTTGCCAGGATGTGCGAATTGATAAGTGTACAAGTTACGAAGTAAAGCAAATTTTTGTTCATAGTCACCCCATAATTTATTAATAATTGTCCCCTTGCCGTGAACAACTTCATCGTGAGAAAGAGGCAAAAGAAAATTTTCACTGTAAAAATAAGCCATCGAAAAAGTCAATTTATGATGTTCGTATTTTTTATAAATCGGATCTTTAGCGTAGTATTTTAATGTATCATTCATCCACCCTAAATCCCATTTATAGTCAAAGCCTAAACCACCAAATTCTAGAGGTTTCGTCACGCCCTGGTAGTCGCTGCTGTCTTCGGCTATCATCATTAAAGAGTGATGTTCACCATGCAATAAACCATTCATGCGCTTTAAAAACTCGATTCCGCCACTATTTTGCCCTTTAGACTTATCGCCATCATAAAAAATAACATTACTGACGGCATCGATTCTTAGACCATCAAAATGGAAGTATGACGCAAAATAATTCATCGCGGAAATCAAAAAGGAACGAACAGGATCTTTTCCTAAATCAAATAACAAGCTCCCCCACTGCGAATAACGTTTCTTGAGGTCGCTATATTCGTAAAGATAAGCCCCATCAAAATCAGCAAGAGCAAATTCGTCTTTGGCAAAATGAACGGGGGCAAAATCTAAAATAACCCCGATATTAGCCTGGTGCATACGATCAATAAACGACATAAGTTGTTTAGGATTACCATAACGAGAATCAACTGAATAAAAGCCTGTTCCCTGATAACCCCACGAACCATCAAATGGATACTGTGTAATCGGCATTATTTCAACATGGGTATAACCCAATTCTTTAACATAAGGTATTAAATAATCAGCGATTTCCTCATAACTTAAATTACGATTGTCGACTTTCCCCTTCCATGAGCCCAAATGAATTTCATATATCGACATCGGATCATCAAAACCCCGAGTTCGGTTTTTCATATAACTACTGTCATGCCAAGAAAAATCTTCGATATCAAATAAGCGCGAACAAGTCGCGGGACGATATTCGCTATAAAAGGCAAAAGGATCGGCCTTATCGACATATTGACCTTTTGCGTTTTTAAAATGGTACTTATAAGATTCATATTCTTTTAATCCAGGAATAAATACTTCCCAAACACCGACTAAATCGACTTTATTCATTTTGTGCGCGCCAATATCCCAATTATTAAAAGAGCCGATGACACTTACATCCTCAGCCATTGGAGCGTATAATCGAAAGATGACGCCCGAATCTTTACGACCATTTATTTCAACGTCAGTAAAATGAGCCCCGAAATACTCGTAAGCTCGCGTCGTATTGCCAACCAAGAAATCGTGAAGAAGTCCGTAAGCCATTATTATTTCCTGCTTTCATTTAATTATTATAATGGCGCGCGTACTTATTAACAAATAAGATTTGGCAAAAGCATTTGAATAAATATTAATTTATGATTATAATTTCGTTAGGTGAATAGAGGTTCATATTATGGAAAAAATCTTAGTTGTCAATGCCGGAAGTTCAAGTCTTAAGTACAAGCTTTATGAGATGCCAGAAGAAGAAGTTATTTGTTCAGGTATCGCCGAGCGCATTGGTCACGAAGACGCTATTTTCCGTATCAAATTTAATGGCGATTCCGTTCGTAGTGTTTTGCCAATTCTTGATCACACCAAAGCCGTAGAACTTCTATTAGACGCTTTGATTAACTATAAAGTTATTAATAATCTTAAAGAAATAAAAGCGATTGGTCATCGAGTTGTCCAAGGCGGCAAATACTTCTCAAAGAGCGTCTTTTTTGATGAATATGTTGTCGAAAAAGTCGAATCTCTTATTGATTTAGCCCCCCTGCATAATGGTCCACATTTAGCTGGTTTCCAGGCTTTTAAAAATGTTTTACCAGAAGTTCCTAATGTGGCAACTTTTGATACCGCTTTCCATCGAACAATGGCTGAAGTCGATGCCATTTTTCCTATTCCCTACGAATTGACTCAGGAATTCGATATTCGCCGTTACGGAGCACATGGAACTTCCCATCAATATCTCGATCAAGAAGGTCGCAAGTTAATTCCTG
>JAEWUY010000051.1 GCA_023396795.1 Bacillota bacterium
AGCTAGAGCTAAGTTTTTCTAAACTATCGTTTAAATTAAAAATGGCGGATGATAAGTCCGTCATTTTTTTATAAATGCAATAATTATTACTCAACAATTACGACAGTGCCAAGACTACCATCAACAGATATTAAATCACCATCACGAATAATTTCCGTGGCGTTAGCGACATTTGACACAAGGGGTAGAGCATATTCACGGGCGACAACTGCCCCATGAGAAAGAGCGCTTCCAACTTCGGTTACGAGACCAGCAATCAAAGCATAGTAAGGTGACCAGCCAATGTCGGTATAACCAGCGACCATAATTTCGCCTTTTTGGAGCTTTTTAGCGTCATCAGCGCTTGTTATCACTCGCGCCCGGCCGATGACTTGTCCGCGCGATAATGGCGTGCCTGAAAGCTTTTCGCCTTTATTAGCAAAATCATAAGTCGAATAAACGGGTTGTGGAGCACCGACGTTGACGTGTGCGAACTTCAAGTGCTCTTGTTCTGCTAGCAAACGTTTACGAATAAAAGCCTTCTTGACGTACTTAGGATCACGACTTGCTAGCATATCGCCGAGTTCTTGGTGGGTTAAAAAATATATTAAGTCAGGATCTGGCAAGGCCCCTTGATTAAAAAGAATCGTGGCAAGATGGCGGTAACCTGACTTAAACTTGTCGACTGCTAAAATCATTTTTGATTTGGAATACTCACGGACCCGGCAACCTTTACGAGCACCGTTAACAAAAGCGCGAAGGGCGATCCGTTTTAAACCATAATAATTAGATAGAAAACGTTCGATATTATCGGATTCATTACTTTTTTGTATTTGTTTGTAACCGTTAACTGATTTAATCAAAGTGAGAAGATGCGAAGCAAAACCATCAAGATCATCCTTCCAGCCTGGTGAACGTAGTTCCGATTCGCGAATACAGCGGTGACCATGTCTTTGCATAAAGGCTTCTTGCAAACTTTTGATGTTTTCTGGAGCAGTCGCTAAATATTCTTTTAAGTTGTCGAGATCGAAATCTGCCGCTTCTTCCTTATGTTTGATTATTTCCTCGGCCATGATGCGCAAGGACTTAATGATGTCGGCACTTTCAATTCCATCAATATTTTCTAAAACTGAAGCTACTTGGCCTTTAACTTCATCATGATTTTCATTATCGCTGGCTAATATGTAAAAGAGTGCACTACTCATCGCTCCTGAATAAACAGACGTCACATAGTGATCAAGCAAAGCCTGGTTTAATAAATCGAGTTGAATCGTTAGTGAATTATATAATTCTTCGACAGTTGTGCCTGTGATATTGATTTGCTCAGCGATGGTGGCTATACTCTTCATGGCTTTTTTATATCCGGCCATGAATTTGCCATAGCGAAGTCCGTTGCGGAGGCGAATAAAACCATTTGGTGATTTATAATCATCGGGTTGTTCATAATCCAAGATTTGGCCACAAATGCCAACATCAATATTTTGCTTTTTTGCACCAGTTACCGCTTTGGTAATCCGATAAAGATAGCGCATGTTAAAAAAGAGATGGCCATAATAGTGGCTAATTAGAAGTTCCGCTGGAACATCTTCGAGCGATTTAGCAACGCCAACGTCAGTCAACATTTTGCGTAAACCATAATCAATGGCGTAGACGACGGTGGAAATAGTTAGCGGCGTGATTGCTCCTGGAAGCATTTCGCCAACGTTATGGTTCGTAATAATGTCGTTTTCAACATCAAATTTGGTGTTTAATTCATCAATTGTGGGATCATCAAGGGTTGTGATAGGACGAGCTTGAAGCCACACGACTTGTTCATTTTCATCAATGGCGAATTCTAAATCAGCGGGAAATTGCATTTTTTCCTCGGCTTTTATTCCTCCGATGTATAAGTCGCGAATATTAACGGGCGTTAAAAGTTTGTTAACAATTTCAAAAACGGGATGATCACGTTTAATGAGCAAGGTTTCAGACGCCATTTTTCCTGAGACCAAATTTTCTCCAAGTCCCGCGACGACCTCAATGCGAACGTCGTTTATGCGAGTGGTGGGGTTAACGGTAAAAACGACACCGGCAGCCTTAGCCTTGACCATTTGTTGGATAACGATATTCATTTGGCTTTGACCTTGATTGAAAAACTCGCGATATTTAGAGGCATTAGCTTGATTTAGACTATTTAAGCAACCTTTAATGGCGGCGCGAAATTGTTCATCGCTTGTTACATTAATATATGTGGCATATTGTCCGGCTTGCGATAAATCAGTGCCGTCTTCAAGCGTCGCTGAAGAACGGACGGCGACTTCGCCCAATTTGGATTGCTTCCAATATTCAAAAATGGCTTCCTCATCTTCTGTAGAAGATATTCCATAGGCTACAAAGCCTGGAGCAACGTTGAGATTAATCTGATTGAGTAAGCAAAGGCCTTTAGCCTTACCTCCAACCTTGATTAAATCGTCATTTGGTATTTGCGATAGCCACGCTAATTTCATAATTTTCCCCTATTTCCATCTTGATGTGTTAGCGTTATAGCCAAATTCAAGGATGCCCCGTCCCTTTTTATCGCCACATTGATAAGCGCCAACACCTTCATAAATATGATATTGACCATCGTTAAACGAATAATCGATCACAAACTCTCTAGTTCCCTTAATAGTAACCGGCAAATTGTTTTTATCTAAAATCGAAACTTCAATTTCACTAGGTACAAATCCCGTTAAACCCAATTGATTAAGAGGATTAAGAGCCCGCAAAGAAGTGTGAACGCCATCAAGACTACGATATCCAGTCATCAGATTGTGCATGTGCGGATAATTAACCATATTAAGGTTAATAATTTCGCCATCCTCAAAAAGAATCATCAGCCATATGTGGCGGTTCATATAATTCCAATCCCGATAACCATAAGAGTGATCGCGCATAGCGGGAAAGACATAGGTTTGAGTTACTTGATTTATCGTGATGTCGAGTTTGATGATACCGGCTTGCTCATAATGGACCTGACGGTTGAGGCGGAGGTTTTTCCAAAAGGCTTTATTCCACTTTTCCGTTGCTAAAGCTTCGGCGACAAAATTTGGATCTAAACCCGTCGAAAAATCAAAAGGTGGCATCGTCGCGGTAAAAGTAGCAGCGGCCTGTACACTAGTTACAATTTTATCTAATGATAAGATATCGTTTTCTCCACTTGAGGTTTTTGCAAGTTCACCATGATAAGCAATGGCCATTTTTTCACCGACTTGTAAGCATTTAACGCTGGCAGGACATTTATTACTGGGGTATAACTGCGTTGGATTAACGTAGATATCGCCACTTGTTGTTTTTAAAGTAAACCAAACTTCGGTTGTTCCATCGCTTCGTTCCGCGTAGCGAAAAAAGAAACTCTCTCCGGAAGAAGCGTGACCGGAAAAGTAGTGACTGTCCGTAAGATTCACGCCGGCCTTTGTATTTAAGACATTGTTGTCAGCCTCATTAATGTCAAAGGGTTTTTTGCGATTATTATTTTTCAAGCTTTGAAGCATGAAATTCTTTTTGAGTTTGGTTTTTAGATTCATTTGTTAACAAAGTGTTTAATTGTCACACTTCGCCTATTTTATCAAATCATCCTAAATAAGCAAATAAGCGTTTATATTAGTTTTCTAGTAATGTTAGTAGTTGATAATTTCAAAATGCACGGCAAGACCATAATTAATGTATAATTATAAAGACCAGTTTTTATGCGGAGGATAAGTTATGGACACAACCTTATTAATCATCAGTATCGTTTTATTATCAACCCTTGTCATATTAAGCATCGTCATTCTGTTAATATTTATTTTTCGGAAAAAAACAGCTGGTTTTACGGGTGGAGTCACGAATGAAGAAGTGCGTCGCCTTTTAGAAGAACAGCGAATAAACACTCTTAAGGATTTTAATGATAATGTTTCTAAGCAAAACGCGGTGATGGATTCATTAAAAATAGCGATTAGCAACGGCATGCATGATGCTCAAAAAAATAATCAGCAAGACTTATTCAAATTTCTTGAAGAAACAAAAGCAAAATTGAATGATGTCCAAACGAATTTTAATAAAGAATCCGCGGATGTAAAACAACAAAATCTTGGCAATATCAAAGATTTAATTGCGCAGACTAGCAAAGACGTAAATGATCTTAAAGCCAAAATACTATCGGAGATTAACGAAGTTAACACTAAGAATAATCAAAACGTTAATGATCAAAACACGCAGACACAAAAGCGGATTACCGATCAAATTCAAACTCTCAAAGAAGAAGTTACTAAGTCACTTGAACAGGGATTTGAGAAAAACGATAAAGCCATTCAAGAATTCATCGCAAAAACGGCAGCCATCGAAAGCTCCACGCGTCAGATTGAAAATCTTCGTAATGAGATTGCTAAATTTAATAACATTCTTAGTAATCAAAAAACTCGCGGTAATTTTGGCGAGGACGTTCTTGAGAATATTTTCCTGGCCGTTTTTGGGGAAAACGCCGCCGGTAAATTTTATCGCACGCAAGTCAATCTAACGAAAGAATTTGGAGTTAAACAAACCAAAGATGAAGGTGGCGAAAAAGGCGACGTGATTGTTGATTTCGTTTACGAATTAGTAACTGATCATGGTAATTTGCCTCTTTCGATTGATGCGAAGTTCCCATACGCCAATTATTTACCATTACTTGATGAAACAATTTCGCCAGAGGCACGAGAAGAAGCTCGTAAAAAGTTCAAAACCGATGTAAAAAGCCGTATCAAAGAAGTATCTAAATATATTATTGAAGGTAAAACAGCGCCTTATGCAGTGATGTTTGTGCCGGCAGAAGCTGTGTTTTTAGATATTTTTAAAGAGTTTCCTGATGTTGTTGAAGAAGCCCGAAAGCAAAAAATTATTATTGCTTCACCCAGTCTCATTATCACAATTATTCAAATTCTGAAGTTTGTTTTAGAAGACTATCAAAGGCGCAATGAAGCCGAAGAAAGACTGGCGATGATTGTCGAACTTGAAAACCAATTCCGTCTATTTTCTGGGCGTTGGGAAGCCCATCGCTTGCGTGTTCTTGCTTTAACCGAAGACGTGAAAAAGATTGACACAACTTCCCAAAAAATTATAAAAGATTTCGATCTTGCTAAAAACCTTCTTGACGAATCGAAGCCCAGGAAAATAACAAACACCGATCAAATCATCGACGTCAAAGTTGCTGACGAAGAAGATGAAGAACAATAAAAAAATAAGCGTCCAGAAGGGCGCTTATTTTACAATTTAACATCCATGTTCTCAATTTGTTGCTCGTAAGTTGAGATTTGCGTTTCGAGATTAAGTTCTCGGAATTGATTCATATATAAGTGATAATAATGCCCTTTAATATTCATTAACTCGCAATGGCTACCATCTTCAATAACTTTACCATCAGACATAACTAAAATACGATCACATTTAACAATTGTCGATAGACGATGGGCGATAATAATGCTCGTCCGACCACGCAAGATTTTATGCATGGCGTCTTGAATAATTCCTTCGCTTTCTGTATCAATACTTGATGTTGCCTCATCGAGGATGAGCAAACGCGGATTGCGAATAAGAGCGCGAGCGAAGGATATGAGTTGTTTTTGGCCCCCTGAAAGTTGGCTGCCTCCATCGTCAAGTTCGGTTAAGTAACCATCTTTTTGATTCATGATAAATTCATCAACACCAACAATTTTGCATGCCTCAATGACTTCTTCTAACGTGGCATTAGTTCTACCGTAGCGCACATTATCATAGAAGGTGCCACGAAAAACAAACGGGGTTTGCTGAACATAGCCGATATTGCTTCTTAGCCAGCCGACAGATCGATCTTTATAGTCAACATTATCAATTAGAATGCGTCCTTCTGTTGGCTCGTAGAAACGGCATAAAAGATTGGCGGTTGTCGATTTGCCAGAACCGGTTTCGCCGACAATAGCTAAAGAAGTTCCTTGCTTAATATGCAAATTCATATCATGAATAACTTCTGTTCCTTTGATATAAGAAAAGCTCACATGATCGAAAATTATATCGCCATTTAGAGATTCAAAATTATCTTTTTTATTATCAAAAAGCGTTCCGTATTTTTCGATGACCTCGGGACGATCGACAATTTCAGGTTTAGTCTCGATTAACGACAAGACTTTTTCAACACTCGCTTGCGTGGCGATAAATTCACTAGAAACTTCCGAAAACTCCTGAATCGGATTATATATTTGCGAGACAAAGCCAATAAATAAGACTAAGGTTGCTACTCCCGTTGCCGTTTCCGCATCAAGCAAGTTGAGGTTTGAGGTTGCCAGTAAAATAACAAGAGCCGTTGTCATTGAGGACACAAGCATAATACTCGGCATGAAAAAGGCATGAATCTTAAAAGCCTTGCGACGTTTTTGATAAATATTTGTCGTGACTTCATCAGCCTCTTGATACATTTTGTCTTCAATGTTGAGGGTTTTAATAGTTTTAACACCATTAATACATTCCGCAAGCCAACGTACAAAGTTTGAGTAGGCGTTACGTGCTCGACGGTGTGCCTTTAAAAGCACGCGTTGGAATAAAGGCGTAATGATAATTAAAATAGGCGCGGTCGACAAAATCACGAGTGATAAAATTGCATCACGAGAAAACATCGTCACTAAAGTGAAAACGAGTTCAAACGATATCCATATGATGCGAATAACACCCCAAGAAAGAATATCGCTGATGGAGGCCGTGTCATTTTGCATACGGGCGATGAGCCAGCCTGAGGGCGTGCGATCAAAGTATGAAAAGCTCAATTCTTGAATACGTCGAAAGGCATCACGTCTCAATGATGTATTGATAAGCATGTCAAAGTAATTGGTGACAAAGAAAGTTACAAAAATGCTAATGGAGCGAACAAGAATTCCCACTCCAAAAATAATGGCGTAACCAACAAAGTTAACGGAGAAAGAAATTCCAAAAATCAGATTAATGTTAATAATCATATTACTAACACCGCCAGGCATACCTAAAGAAGGAATGGCTTCAATGGCTGCGGCGTTCATTAATGGCATGAAGCTGGAATCATAAAAAGTCGTTAATAACATCGATAAAGCGAGAACGATTAAAAGAGGCCAGTTCGCCAAGGTGTAACGGAACATCTTCTTCCAAACACCGAGATTTAACTTGGTTGGCAGTTTTTCTTCTTCAAATGCAAAGTTTGCCATACTATTCTAACTTTGTTTGTATCTCAAAAACGCGTTGATACAAGCCCTTTCGTGCGACTAATTCATCGTGAGTACCTTGCTCGCTAATTGTTCCGTTTTCTAAAACAATAATTAAATCAGCGTCCTTAGCTGTAGCGATGCGGTGGGTAATAATTAATGTGGTGGTGTCATCCGCTCTTTTTCTTAAAGCTGTGCGAATATTAATATCTGTTTCAGTGTCCACAGCACTAAGTGAGTCATCAAAGATTAAAATGGGCGCCTTATTAATGATTGTTCGAGCTATTGCTAAACGCTGTCTTTGTCCACCCGATAAAGTTACGCCTTTTTCACCGACTGGAGTTTCATAGCCTTGCTTAAAGGTCAAAATATTATCGTGAATATCTGCAATTCGCGCCGCTTTATAAACTTCTTCTTCGCTCGCGTTTGGATTGGCGATTCGAATATTGCTAATAATTGTTTTCGAAAACAAGAAAGGCTCTTGTAAAACAGTGGCGACATTTTGACGAATGTGTGAGCGAGAAATTTCTTTAATATCGCGTCCATCGATAAGAATTCGTCCCGAAGTCGGATCATATAGACGGGTTAATAAATGAGCAAGTGTTGATTTACCAGCGCCTGTTTTACCTAATACAGCAACAGTCGCGCCTTTTTTAATATTTAAATTAACATCATGAAGAACTGGTTCGCTTGCGTCATCAAATTGATAAGCAACATTTTCAAAAATGATGTCACCTTTAATTTTCGGTGTCGCTCCAGTTACGATATCTTCTACTGGTTCATTAAGAATTATCATCAAGCGATCCATTGAGGCAACAGCCCGGGCCATATTGGAGAGAATGGTCGCGACATCGCGAATGGGCCACACCATCATATTGACGAATGTAAAGCCCACAACAAGAGTGCCGACAGTTATATCGCCGCGATAAGCTTGCGCAACGCCAAATAAGGTTGTTAATAATATTTGTCCAAAGACAAAAATATCGCTCGATGAGAAGAAAAAGGCCGACAATTTCCGCCAATGAATGTATTTTTTGCGATAATCAGTCAAACTTTTTTCAAAACTCTCGATTTCATAGGCTTCATTGTTATATGCTTTGACAACGCGAACAGAAGCAAGATTCTCCTCGATTTTTGAAGTCATTAGACCTTCAGAATCATCTGTGCGACGATAGCGAACACGAACTTCTTTGATGACAAAAAAGGAATATAAAAACAAAAATGGTAGTAAGGTCATTGAAATTAAGGCTAACTGCCAGTTAATAGAAAAAAGAATTGAAAAAGAAAAAGTAACAATTAGGAAAGTATAAAAAATGGAATACGCTTCGCGAGTTACGAAACGGCGAAAAACATCCTCATCGCGTGTGCATGTTTGAATGACATCGCCACTGCGAGCCTTTTTCATAAACGGATAAGGCAGACGCTCGATATGGTAAAACAGTTTTAGTTGCATGTTTTTGGCCATGCCTGGACCGATATAGGATCGAATAAGAAAGCGCGATAAGGCCATTAACGCCACGGCAATGGCAATAGTCACAATAATAATTGAAAAAACCCAAAGGTTTTCGCTTAAAAATTGGGGACCGCCAAATATATTAGCAATGAATAATTCAAGCGATCCAGCGGCAGGAGCTAAGAAAATATCACCCTTTAATGTATCGATAAGTACTTTGCTAATAAAACTCGAGAGAACTTGAAAAAAAACTGAGAAAAACAGCACGACAAAATGAATAATATAAATCTTACCGATTCCTTGAAGGGCTTCTTTAATGAGTTTAAAATATTTCTTCATTTTATGGTTTATTCCAGCAAGTTATTAGTTTAACCGATTTTCTTTAAAAGAAAAAGAATAGAATAAAATTTGTTTACAAACTATAAATTGAAAAACTTAATTCCGTTTCTATAATGATATCTTCATTTCTGATTTTTCTCTTTTAAATAGATGCTATTTTTAATATAGATGCTTCCAGAAAGGAGTTCAACTTGAAAAACAAG
>JAEWUY010000005.1 GCA_023396795.1 Bacillota bacterium
ATTATGGAAAAGAAAATCACCAAACTCGAGCAATCGAAAATTGAAGTCCTAGTCAGTGTTGAAAAGGACAAATGGGTCAAGGCGCAAAAAGATGCTTTTGACAAATTAGCTGCGAACGTTGAAATTAAAGGTTTTCGCAAAGGCAAAGCTCCAGCCGAAATGGTTAAAGCTAAAGTTGATCAAGGTCAAGTTTTTGATCGTGCGATCAACGCCCTTTTACAAGATACATATCGGCAAGTCATCGCCGAAGAAAATCTTCGCCCCTTTGCTCGGCCGGTTGTTGACGTCACCAAACTAAGCGACCTTGAACTTGAACTTAAGTTTACGCTTGTTCTCGCCCCTGAAGTCACTTTAGGACAATATAAGGGTTTACATGCTGATAAAAAGGAAGTGGTGGTTAGCGATAAGGAAATCGACCATGCCATCGAACATTTGATTCAAGACAACGCCTCTTTGCTCGTCAAGGAAGGCGAAGCCCAACTAGGCAACACGGTCGTTATGGATTTTGAAGGTTTTGTCGATGGAAAAGCCTTTGAAGGCGGCAAAGCCGAGAACTATTCTTTAGAATTAGGCTCCGGACAATTTATTCCGGGATTTGAAGAACAACTCGTCGGCGCTAAAGCCGGAGAAGAAAAAGAAGTCAATGTTAAATTTCCTTCCGAATATACTCCTGAATTAGCGGGCAAGGATGCAACTTTTAAAATTAAAGTGCATGAAATCAAAGAGAAGAAAGTTCCTGAATTAAATGAAGAACTTATTAAAGATTTGAATTTGCCTAATGTTAAGACAATCGAAGATCTTAAAAACCACGAAAAAAACGTTTTGTTAAAGAAGAAAGAAAGCGATGCAAAACGTGATTATTTTGAAGCGATTGTCAAACAAATCCGAGCGAATGCCAAAATCGATTTAGCCAAAGAAATTATTGATGGTGAAATCGAAGCCATGGAAGAAAATATGCTAAAGCAAGTCGAACAGCAAGGTCTGACAATGGAAAAATATTTGGAAGTAACTGGTCAAACCCATGATAGCCTTCATGAACACATGAGAGGCGAAGCTGAAGAAAACATTCGTTCCGTTCTCGTTCTTGAAAAAATTGCTGAACTTGAAAAGATTACTGTCGAAGAAGACGAAATCGAATTTGAATTAGCCAAAATCGCCGATCAATATAAAATGCCGCTTGAAGAAGTTAAAAAAGTTCTTAAGGATAGTATGGACCGCTTTACCGCTGATGTCCGTTCACGTCGCATTCAAGAATTTATTGTTAACAATAACGATTAACTCACCAATAATATAGATAGGAGGTCTGTCAATGGCAGAAACCACACCCCTCACCTTGCCGCTTCTCGTGACGAGGAGCTTAGTCGTTTTTCCAAACACGAATCAGCCCATCGAAGCTGCTCGTCCTTTTTCGATGAAAGCAATCGAAGAAAGTCGCGACAACGCTAGTTCGCTTCTTTTTATCGTTAGCCAGAAAGATCCAAATACTGATGATCCAATGACTGATGATTTATATGCGGTCGGAACTTTGTGCCGTATCATCTCCTTTGGGGATCAAAAGCAATTTTATCGAATTCGCGTGACCGCTACCAAAAGAGTAGCTATTCAAAGCGTCAGAATTGAAAACAATCATTATGTCGCTGATGGTGTTGTCTTAGAAGACATTCAGGAAAACGCTAACGAAACAGCAGTCATTGTTCGTAATATTTTAGAACAAATCGAACAATTGCCGAGTTTATCACGCAGTTTTCCGCGTCAAGTCGTCAGCCAGCTTACTAAAGGCTTAACGCCTAGTGAGTTAGGTGACACTTTAGCAACATATTTAAATATGCCTAACGAGCAGAAACAAGCTTTGCTTGAGGAACTTGATGTCAACAAACGACTCATGCTTGTTTTAGACGTTATCAATCAAGCTAAAGCCGTCATTGAAATCGATAAAAAAATTCAAAATAGCATTCAAAAATCAACCGAAAAAAATCAACGCGAATACATTCTTCGCGAAAAAATGAAAGCTATTAAAGAAGAACTCGGCGAAATTTCTCCCGGAGAAGAATCCGAAGAAGACATTTTAAAAAAATTGGATTCCAATCCTTTTCCTGATTACGTTAAATCAAAAGTTCAGGCTGAATTGAAACGTTATGAGATGATGCCACAAGCCTCATTAGAAGCTTCATTAATTAAGAGTTATATAGAATTACTCATGTCGATACCATGGTATCAAAAAACCGAAGACAATAATGACCTTGAAGGGGCTGAGCGGATTTTAAATGAAGATCACTATGGTCTTGATAAAGTTAAAAAAAGAATTATTGAATACTTAGCCGTTAAAGAAATGACTGGCAATCTCAAGGCTCCCATCTTGTGCTTTTATGGTCCGCCTGGAGTAGGCAAAACCTCACTTGGTAAATCAATTGCCCGGGCTTTAGGACGTAAATTTTTTAAAGCCTCGCTTGGTGGAATTTCCGATGAAGCCGAAATCCGTGGTCATCGTCGCACATATGTTGGCAGTATGCCAGGGCGAATTATAAGCGGTATGAAGAAAGCCGGAGTTGTTAACCCTGTTTTCTTGCTCGACGAAGTCGATAAACTCGGATCTTCTTATAAAGGTGATCCTGCGAGTGCTTTACTCGAAGTCCTTGATCCTGAACAAAACTTTGCCTTTAATGACAACTATGTTGAGGAACCATATGATTTAAGTAATGTTTTGTTTATTGCAACCGCTAACTACTTAGAAAACATTCCCGCTCCTTTACGTGATCGCCTCGAATTAATCGAAGTCAATTCTTATACTGAACTGGAAAAGATTCAAATTGCCAAGCATTTCTTATTGAAAAAGCAAATGAAGGCTAACGGAATTGAAGACAAAAATATTTTGTTTAGCGATGAGGCCTTTCAATATATTATTCAAAATTATACGCGGGAAGCTGGCGTTCGCGAGTTAGAGCGGAAAATTGCCGCTGTCATTCGCAAAATCGTTGTCGATATCGTCAAAAATCCCGACATTAAACAACTCGATGTTACTCCGGAAATAGTTCGCAAACATTTAGGGGTCGAAATTTTCGAGAACACAAAAAAAGAAAAAGAAAACCAAGTTGGTGTAGTTACTGGTCTAGCTTATACCGAATATGGTGGTGACATTTTGCCAATCGAAGTTAATTATTTCCCCGGAAAAGGAACCTTAATTTTAACGGGTAAATTAGGCGACGTCATGAAAGAAAGTGCTAGTATCGCCCTCGATTATGTGCGCAGTAATGCCGTGAAATATGGCATCGATAGTGATATATTTTCAAAAAACGATATACACGTCCACGTCCCTGAAGGCGCTGTTCCAAAAGACGGTCCTAGTGCTGGCGTAGCGATTACGACGGCGATTGTATCCTGCTTAACCAAAAGAGCAGTTGACGCCAATGTGGCGATGACCGGTGAAGTAACATTACGTGGTTACGCCTTGCCGATTGGCGGTCTACGCGAAAAATCGTTAGCCGCCTTACGAAGTGGCATCAAAACCATTATTGTCCCGAAAGACAATAAAAAGGCGGTCGATGAACTTCCCAAAGAAGTAAGAGACTCTTTAAACATTGTTTATATGAAAACGGTCGACGACGCTCTTGATGTCGCCTGTATTAAGTAATGATTAATTTTCGTAATGTGACATTTATCAAAAGTGCACCGTCGGTGGATTTACGCCCCGACGGTCTTTTTGATGTGATGTTTGTAGGGAGAAGTAATGTTGGCAAATCGTCGCTCTTAAATGCCTTAGTGGGGCGAAAAGATTTGGCTTATACTTCCTCAAAACCCGGTCATACGCGCTTGCTTAATTATTATAATGTCGATAATACTTTCTATTTAGTGGATGCCCCCGGCTATGGTTATGTTGCCAAAGGACCCAAAGATGCTTTCGGTGAGATGATGGAAAACTATTTTGCGACTTTAAAGCCGCGCTTGATTATTTTTCTTTTTGACTCTCGTCGTTTGCCGCATCAAGACGATATTGCCTTTATGCAATTTTTAAAACAACAGCAAATTCCAGTGCTATTAGTTTTGACAAAAGCCGATAAATTAAATCAGCGCGAAAAAGCCGCAATTAACAAAAACATTAAACCTTTATTGCAAGCCTATTCAGAGTCTAAATATATTTTATCAAGCATTCATCGACGCGAATCGTTAAGCGAAATTATAACAGCCATTTCAAGCCTCATTAATAACTAATTTTTTGATATATTTATTTGTTAGCATCTAAAGATGCTTTTTTCTTTATTTCAAAAATGGCCGCAAAGGCTTTTGGTTCGGATAAAATAGCAATGGCCACAATAATTAAAAGAATAATTTCTGGACTGCTCAGGTGATTAGCGCGTAAGGTGGAACCTAAGGTTTGAAAAATATATAGACCAAAGCTAATTGCTCCAAGAAAATTTAAAACCGGGCACGAAAAGCGTAGTTGCATCAATAAATAAATCGTCATAGCAAATAGTGGTAATAAAACAAATTCTTTGTAAGGAAAATAAGGCGCAAAAGATACTGCAAGGACTGCTATAAAACTTGTCAGTCCTCCCACAATTTTTATCATCGGTAATTTTATTTTTGGAATTAAAGTAAGAGTGTAACCAACAAAAACGCCCCCAATAC
>JAEWUY010000019.1 GCA_023396795.1 Bacillota bacterium
CTCTAAAGGAACTGCCTTTCATCCTTATATTAGGGTGCTAAGGTCTTTTTTGATATAATAGATTAACGTAATTTAAGCATTTCAATTAAATAAAATACTTAGTAGTAGGAGACCTAAAAGATGAAACGTAATGTTCTATTAAATCCCGGACCAGCAACAACAACCGAGAGTGTCAAAGCCGCCCTTCTAGCTCCGGATATGTGCCATCGCGAACAAGACTTTGTGGTGGTCATTGAAAAACTTCGTAAAGACTTAGTTAAAATCGCTCACGGTAACGAAAAAGAACATGTTGCCGTTTTATTTTCGGGCTCGGGAACCATTAATATGGATGTCGCTTTGAATTCCTTGCTTCCCGTTAATAAAAAAGTTTTGATTCTTAATAATGGGGCCTATTCATCTCGAGCTGTCGAAATATGCCAATTTTATAATTTGCCATATGTCGAACTTAAATGTGATTTTACGCAGTCTCTTGACATTAAAAAAGTGCAAGAAACACTAGCCAGTCATGACGATATTGCTCTGGTTTATACAAGCCATCACGAAACAGGCTCGGGAATTCTTAATGATATTCGTCGTATCGGCGAAGTTGTTCATCAACATCATGCCGTATTTGTCGCTGATGCGACTTCATCATTTGCTTTAGTTCCGATCGATATTGTCAAAGACAATGTTGACTTTCTTTTAGCCTCCTCTCAAAAAGGTATAGCCGCGATGCCAGGTTTATCTTTTATTATTGGAAGACGAGACATAATCGAAAAATCGAAAGATTATCCAAAACGCTCTTATTACTGTAATTTATACCGCCAATACTATCATTTTGAATATAACGGCGAGATGCAATTTACTCCGCCCGTGCAACTTGTTTATGCCGCATCGCAAGGCGTTAAAGAATATTTTCTTGAAGGCGAGGATAATAAATATCAAAGAATCCAGCGCGTTAATCAAGCGATACATGATGGTTTAAAGAAATTAGGGTTTAAAGAACACATTCTTCAAAAGTATCAAGGGCCATTAGTTGTTTCAGTGCTTTATACCCTTGACCCTAAATGGGATTTTAAACAGGTTCATGATTATTGCTATGATCGAGGCTATATCTTATTCCCTCGCCCTGTTGGTGGGGTTAACGCCTTTCGTCTTGGCTCTTTAGGGGCAATTGATGTTGAGGATATATCAAACTTTTTTAAAGTGCTAAGAGAAGCTTTAATAAGTTTAGATATTAAAATTCCTCTACAATATTAAAATACTAGTAAGGAAGAAAAAAACATGAAGAAATTTCATCTGACCGACACTTACGCTCTTGTTAATTTTGATGCTTCACTTTGCGATTCTGAAGTCAGCGTCTTGCAATCACGCAGTTTCTTAATGGTCTTAACGCAGTTTATAGAGAAATTACGAAAAAATAGCGATGTTGTCATGGAAGCTTTTAAACATATTAAAGTCACACAATTTCTTGATGCTTATAAATTACTTTATGTTTATAGTTTTGACGAAGTTTATCATAAAAACCCTTCGTTACACCCACTACTTAATAAGCGCGACGAACTATATCATTTTACGGAAATGTTTTATGACTATTGGCGTAGTCTGCAACGTTTCGGTTTAATGGCTTCTTCAAATCTTTATCATCAAGACGCCAAAGCACCAGATTTAATTACGACTATCGACGATTTTAATAGTTTAATTCTTTCTCTTTATCGCAATATTTCGACGACTCTATTGGGTGAGAACTTTCGGGTTTATCGCCAATTACCAGCCGGCGTTAACGCCAATCTTCTTTATGTTAGCCATCGGTATAATTTGAGCAGTGACTACGCTAATCTACAGTACGTTCCTTTTGTTAGCAAGATTGTGACTCGTCCGCCTTTTATCGCTTACACCAAAAGTAATACACGTTCGGGGCTTTTTGTGGAAATCGACGAAAATCCAATGTCGAAAATTGCTATCGACAAACTCCATTTCTTTGCCTTTCCAATTAAAATTGGACCCTTATTAGCGTTTGTTTATATTCATCGTGATTACTTACATGAAGGTATCGGCTTATCAAATCTTTTTGAATTTGCTTCCTTCGACGATTTAAATCAAAAGAAACCAGACATCATTTATGTTTATGGCCTTCGCGAGACGGAGTATGATTGCACATATCATCATGATAAGGTTAATAATATCTATTTAGGTTTTGTCAGTCGCCTTGATAAAAATGATTATTTTGGCTATCTAAAAAAGATGCTTTTGACTTTGCATAATCTTTATATGATTGATCATCAACAACTGCCAATTCATGGGGCTATGGTTTCGATTTTATTGCATAACAATGAAACGAAAAACATCGTTGTTGTTGGCGATAGCGGCGCGGGAAAGTCCGAAACATTAGAGGCTTTACGCATTATCGGTAAAGACTATATCAAACAAATGCGCATTGTTTTTGATGATATGGGTACTTTCTTTATCAAAAACAGTCAGGTTTTTGCGCATGGTACAGAAACCGGAGCTTTTGTCCGCCTTGATGATTTAGAAGCAGGCTATGCCTATCAAAAAATTGATCGGGCCATCTTTTTAAATCCTGATCAAGTCAACGCTCGTGTTGTCTTGCCAGTTACCACTTACAAGTTTATTACGAGTGATCAAAAGATTGATATGCTTCTTTATGCGAATAATTACGCGGAAACTGACGTCGGTTTAAGAATATACGAAAACCTTGATCAAGCAGTGGACATTTTTCGCAATGGTCAAAGA
>JAEWUY010000040.1 GCA_023396795.1 Bacillota bacterium
TTCCTTTAGAGGGTTCTACTCGGATTAACGATCACGTTTCTAGAATTTTCTTTCAACTGTATCTTTTTATTATTCACTAATCATGAAAAAATGAATGCAGGTCCCGTCATGGAAAAAGAAATTTTTCTCTATATCGTCCTGGCCTATAACGAAGAATTAACAATTATTGGTTCGATAAAATCGATGTTAAAACTCGATTATGAACTTTATGAAATTGTCATTATCGATGATGGCTCAAAAGACAATACGAGCCAACGAATCATCGAAGAATTTCAAATGCACCGCGTCTATCGTCCAATTCATAAAATGATTAAGTGTCAAGCCGAAGAATTTCTTTATGAGTCGTATAGTCAACGCATTCCCATTACTTTAGTGCGCAAGAAAAACGGAGGCGCGAAAGCTGACGCTATTAACATGGGAATCAATGTTTGTAAATATCCGTACTTTATTTGTGTTGATGCTGATTCGGTCTTACAAGCTAACTCCCTGAAAGAAATCGTTGCCCCGGCAATTGAAAATGATTGTGTTGTTGCCGTTGGTGGGGCCATTCGTATTCTAAATGATGTGACAATTAAAGATGGTCTCGTCGATAATTACCGCATTCCTAAGAAATGGCTTCCTGCTTTACAAGTTATCGAATATGATCGGACTTTTGCTTCGGCCAAGTTCTTCTTTAATAAAATTAAAGGTAATGCGATAATTTCTGGAGCCTTTGGTTTGTTTAAGAAAAATATTGCAATTCAAGCCGGTGGTTATTCTCCTGAGGCCATTGGCGAAGATATGGAGTTAGTCATGAAAATCAGCGCATACTGCATTGAACATGGGCTCCCTTATAAAATTGATTATGTTCCTTCAGCTATTTGTTGGACTCAAGCCCCGGAAAAATTTAAGGATTTGCGTAGCCAAAGAAACTGTTGGCACATTGGGATGCGCCAAAACATTCGTAAATATCGACGAATGATTCTTAATCCCAAATATGGGAGCCTAGGAATGTTTACAATTCCAATTTTTATCTTATTTGAAATGATGTCGGCAACGATTGAAGTAATCGGCATTATTAGTCTTATTACAGCCTTGGCTTTTGGCGCTCTGCCCATTTTAACTGTTCTTGCTTTAACTGGGGCTTATGCTCTATTTGGGATTTTTTCTTCGTTAGTGGCCTTTTCCGCAGGTGTGCAGTCCTTTGATATGAAATTAACATTTAAAGACGCTATGAAGGTTGTAGGTTGTTGCCTATTTGAATATTTCTTCATGCATTGGTATTTATTAATGGTTCGTTTTCTGGCTTCCTACAAATCAACGAGAAAAAAAGTTGTCTGGAAGTCATTAGAGCTAAAGAAGATTGACTAACTTTTGAACGATAAAAAGAAACAAACGGACTTATGTTTGGTTGAAAATTAAGTTTTGTTTAATAATAAAAAAATGCCGATTTAATCGACACTTTTCATTTTAAGATGGTGGCCCAAGCCGGGATTGAACCGGCGACACACGGATTTTCAGTCCGTTGCTCTACCAACTGAGCTACCGGGCCCAATACACAAATGGCGGACCAGACGGGAATCGAACCCGCGATCTCCTCCGTGACAGGGAGGCATGTTAACCGCTACACCACTGGTCCAAATGCGTGCTTATTAATTATCTTAAAGAATCATATAAAAATCAAGAGTCATTTATGAAAGGTCAAAAAAAGATCCCTCACAAGTGAGGGACCCATTGATTGATGGTTTAATAGTTTTCGCAACGAAGTTCGAAGTGAGCTTTCGGATGAGCGCATACTGGGCAAATCTCCGGAGCTTTCTTTCCAATATGGATATGTCCACAGTTGCGACATTTCCAAACGGTAACTTCATCACATTCAAACATTTTCTCGTCTTGAACTTTTTTTAGTAAACGACGATAACGGTTTTCGTGTTCTTTTTCGACGTTAGCAACGCCCTTCATTTGCCGGGCAATTTCGGGAAAGCCTTCTTCAAGAGCGACTTTAGCCATTTCAGCATACATCGTTGTCCATTCGTAGTTTTCGCCCATTGCTGCATCTAAGAGATTTTCAGCGGTTGTTGGCACGGAACCACCATGTAAAGCTTTGAACCACAATTTAGCGTGTTCTTTTTCGTTATCGGATGTTTCCTCAAAAATAGCGGCAATTAATTCATAGCCTTCTTTTTTGGCTTGTTTGGCGTAGTAGCCATACTTAACGCGAGCTTGAGCCTCGCCAGCAAAGGCAATTTTCAAGTTTTCTTCGGTTTTGGTACCTTTTAAATTACTCATTATTAATAATATCCTCCAAGGTTTATTATCTTAAAAGAACCTGACATAGTCAAAGACATAATTAGTTATTCCTTTTTATTTGTCGCATTGTCTAAGGCGATGTAACGGTAATATTCAACATTATCGGCCTTCGTTGCGTGGTCAACCATGAATTGATATGTTTGGTTTCGCAGATCGTCCATTGCTTCTTTAATGCTTAAGGATGCCTTTGGATATATTGGTTTACCAATAGTTATAACCATTCGTGGTTTTAAACACCACTTGCACAACTTACGCTTTTGATAAGTAGTAACAATTGGGACGACTGGTGCTTGTAATTGAGCGGGGTAACGAAATGAGGCTGATGTAAACGGACGAATGATCGTCGCGTAAGGCCATATATGCGCTTCCGGAAAAATACTAATCGCGTGCTTTTTTTCAATGTGATATTTGATCGCCTCCATAAACTTTCTCGTCCCCGTTATCGTTGAAGGAAGGGGTAAACACCCTAACATCATGACTAACGCGCGAATACCGGGAATTGATACAGCATCAGGATTAGCAACAATAAAAGTTTTCTTAGGTCGAGTGATGAGAACTTGACTAATAAACGCGTCCATAATCTGCGTGTGATTTCCGTAAATAAAGTATCCTTTATTACGAACTTTGCGAATTGCTTTGCGATTGACTATTTTGACTCCCAGAGCAAATTTACACGTCAAAAACAAAACAGGAATAGCCACTAAATAGTAAATAAGAAAAGAGGCAATCGCCCATAAAAAGTGACGATGAATGTATTTGAAATCGGCTTCTAGATGCTGGGTTTTGATGTTTGTGCCCGCAAAGTCATCATTTAGCGCATCGCGATAGTAAATCGTTTTTTTAGGATTTTGCTTTTTGTTTTTCATGATGATATAAGATAACTTCGAATAACATTTTTTCCATTTGGTCCATCGCATAATCAAAGTCGAACCTTTTGGCGTATTCAACATATTTCTGCCGACACTTTGCTTTTTCTTCGGGATGATCAAGCCAGTAATCTATTTTCCTTGCTAAATCGGCGGAATCATTGCATTTGAAGAGGTTATTATCACACAAGGCGAAATAGCGAGTGGCCGAGCGATTAGAATTAGCAATGACCGGGACTAAACCGCAAGACATAGCTTCTAAACACGAAATAGCTTCGATCTCAATTTCGGCTGGATGACAGTATAAGTCGGCATAATTGATTATATCAATTAATTCCTCGCGAGGATGAAATCCGAGAATTGGGGTATTTTTCAAGTCATAGGACCGTTTGATAATGTTTTCTTTTTGTGGTCCATCACCAGCAAAGACAAGCTGAATCTTATCGGCGTATTTCGACAGTTTAACGGCGTCAATCAAGATCTTATGGGACTTTTCCTTACTATATCGCCCTGTAAATAA
This sequence comes from Bacillota bacterium, assembly GCA_023396795.1. Lineage (GTDB taxonomy): Bacteria > Bacillota_I > Bacilli_A > RFN20 > CAG-826 > UBA1424. The sequence continues at coordinate 3,676 of JAEWUY010000040.1, forward strand.
AATGACATATTTATCCTTTAAATGTTCGGGTTTAGAAGCTTCGCGAGGTGTAAAAGCTTTATGAACGCCGTTAGAAATGACAAACCCTTTGGTTTTGCCAGCATGTGATTCGAACACATCACGAATAAACTGAGTTGGATAATGAATAGCGTCGCAATAGCGATATAAAACGCTGTAAAAAACTTTGTATGTTAATAAATTAGCCAATGGCATATTCATCATAAAAACATGATTCGTAAAATTTTCAGCTTGGACATGAAAGCCAGCCGTGACTGGTTTATTAAGTCTTTTAGCAATACGAGCAGCTTTAGTACCTAAGAAAAAAGGCATCATCACATGGACAATGTCGGCATTTTGAATCGCATTGGTAATTATTTTACTGTCAGCCTTCGCTAAGGTGATATTATTCTTCTTAACATAATTGTTAAAAATTCCTAAATTTAATGATGGAACCACATAATAGCCATACAAACCAGTTTTATTTTCATCAGGACAAACGACACTAACGTCGTGCCCTCGTTGTTTTAAACTATTTATAAAATTAAGCGCCGTTATCGTAGTTCCGTTATTCTCAATGCCGAGGACATCGGCAACGATCGTAACGCGCATAGTGCTACCTCCATGAGTGATTTGTTCAATTCGAGGTGGAAAGAGAGCGTGATTAATTGGCTCAATAATTTCCCCCTGAAATTACGATGACTATTAGTAAGTATAACTTATTTATTTTAAGTTGTCTTTAAGTTCGGGTTCCGGCTCATTAAATTTGACTTCTGCCAAAGCAAGTTGGCCGGCATTCATACATTGAATCCGCATCTCTCGACCTTGAAAGATAAATTTGGAAATTGCTTCCCAAAGAAAAACCCAGGAAAAAATTTGTAGCATCTCAAACACTAAAGGAATATCGGGAATACTTGTTGCGCTAATCGCCAATTTAGCAATCGTTGAAACAACAAGCGCCAACATACCAACCCCAAACAAGACCAAAGCAACGGTTTTATTAATCTTCAATTCACGCCGCTTATCTTCATAAATAAGCCGATAATGATCAAGAAAAGATTTTTTAATGCGGGCTTTTCGTAAATCGGAAACATCGCCAACATCAAAATTGACGACCAAAGGAAATTCCACTGGAGTATAAAAAGTCTTTTCATCGATATAATCGAAAATATCCGGTTTCATGTCTTCTTTATAAGAATAAGGGGAATACACTTCTTCAACATTCGTTAGATCGACACTAATATGAGCACGACCATCAGGATAAATTAGCGACTCGACATATTTTCTCGTCGCATTACGCGAATCGCGGTATAAAGCTTCAATTAAAGCTGAAAATCTTTTTCGCCGTTCTTTAAGAACCTTTTTATCCATTTTGTATTCCTCCTTTCATATTTTTATTATTTTTACGTGCCCGCTTTTTTTCAAGAAGACGATGTAATACATCAAGCAATGATTCGTTGTCATCGCTGTTATCGTTTTCGTCATAAGCAAAGACGAGATACGCCGGTTTGTTATTACGTAGTAATAAAACGTAGCCCTCTGCATCGACCGTTCTTGCGACACGAGAGAAATTTTGATTAGCCTCTTTCAGACTAACGAGTTGTTTAATACGCAGTTTCATATGTTTACCTAGATACTATCCTAACAGAAATATAGGTATAAAACAACCTACAAAGCACTTTGCAGGCATTAAAATAAAAAAAGAGGCTTTATAAAAGCCTCAATTGAATGTTTGGTTGCGGGGGAAGGATTTGAACCAACGACCTCCGGGTTATGAGCCCGACGAGCTACCAGACTGCTCTACCCCGCGATATGTCTTTAGCCATGTTATATTAGCAAGATGATAATTGTTTTGCAAGTGATATATTTATATATTTTACTTTTTAGAACCGACTAGTATAATGATACTCACATTATGGAAATTGCCTTTTACGTTGTTATATCGTCCTTCGCTTTGGTTTCTATCATCCATCTATTTTTATGTTGGTTCGAGAAGGAAGGACCGCGAAAAGCAACCAAACCATTTACGACTTTATTATTAACGAGCGCCTTTATTATTCTTGTTCTAACTTATGCAGAAATGCCCATCGCTAAACATGCAATTTGGATTGCCGGATTGCTATGTGTAATTGGCGATTTATTTGCGATTCGCATTAAATCGCGTCCTTTATTTGTGATCGGTTCGCTTTTTTATACGGCCGGTCATATTCTTAATGCCTATGTCATGCTTAGCATGCTTTCGTATGCCTTGCCTTGGTGGATCTATGTTGCAATCATCGGGGCTTCACTACTAATTTCTGGAGCCTTATTCCCATGGACAAGACGGCTTTTTGGTCGAATCGCTTACATCGTTAATCTTTATTTATCGTTGCACCTAATTAATATTGCTTTTGCCATCTTATTAATTATTGACGGTAAACCGATTATTTCTTTACTAATTCTGATTGGTTACGCTGTTTATTTCGTCTCCGATTTCTTGCTTGTCTATGCAGCATACGGAAAAGACATGCGGCGCCGCGACTTTTATATCATGCTTTTATTTTACGCTGGCCAGATTATGATTATGCTTGGCTTAGCCAATACTTTACTATTTATTTCTCAATAACTTGAAAATGATATAAACGCGAACCAAAGTCGCCTAAAACGCGCACTCTTTCGTCATAGCCGACTCCGGCCCATTCGGGATTAAGTTTAATGGCTCCATGATTTATCATGGCTCCACTAACGACGTAACTTTCCTTTTCCCCGGGCATAACTTTATGGTGAGCAACTTGATTGATCAAAAAGCCATTTTCATTCACACGAATGGGAAGAACCATGTTAATAAGCCCTCCGAACTTTTTAATATTGTGATCTTGCGGCCGGACATTCATTGCATAGTTTTGCTCATCGATAAAATCAATTCCTTGTAAGATGGTTGTTTTCGGATTAGGTTTTTGTAAGCCATTAAAGTAGCCGATGATTCCTTCTTTTTTATCTTCGCTAAGTACCATCCACACCGCAAAGTCTTTTTCTTCAAGAAGTTGCATTTGGTAAAAAGTGCCGTATTGAAGTAAACGACGATGTTTTTTATAAAAAGCAATTTGGGCCTTAACGGCTTTTGTTTCGACTTCATCAAGATGACTTAGATCAAGTTCATAACCCAATACTCCAAAGGCCGCAACATTAAAGCGTGTATCAATTGGTGTATTTCTCAATAATTGATGAGAAGGTGAAGCACTAACATGCGCACCAATGCTAGATAAGGGATAAGCCAAACTATAACCACTTTGAATGTGGAGACGCTGATACGCATCGGTATCATCGCTCGCCCATGTTTGCGGCATATAAGACAAGATGCCAAGGTCAAAACGATTCCCGCCACTTGAACAACCTTCAAACAAAATGTGCGGATATTTTCCTGTAAGGCGTTTTAAAATGCTATATAAACCAAGAACTTGACGATGTAATAATTCTCCAGGTTTAGTCTTTGATGAAGCAAAATCGGAAATATGGCGATTATAATCCCATTTAACATATTCGATATTTGCTGAACCCAACACGGAATCAAGAGAGTTAAAAATGTAATCACATACTTCAGAACGCGATAAATCAAGGACTAACTGATGGCGACCTTTGGAAACACCTCGCTGATAATTTCCAATAATCCAGTCGGGGTGATTGCGAAATAAATCGGAATCTTCACTAACCATTTCTGGTTCAAACCAAAGACCAAATTTTAAACCTAAATCATTGATTTTTTTAGCGAGATTATTGATGCCTCGCGGTAGTTTTTTCTTGTTTAGTTCATAATCACCCAAGGCTTTCGTGTCATCATCGCGATTTTTAAACCACCCATCATCAAGGACGAAGAGCTCGATGCCAATTTTCTTGGCTTGATGTGCTAATGACAACAATTTCATCTCGTTGAACTTCATGTATGTGGCTTCCCAGTTATTAAGAAGTATGGGGCGTTCGTAATTGATGAATTGTCTTGGAATGACGTGATTATTCACAAAACGATGCATATTTTGCGAAGCTGAGTTGATACCACGATTAGCAAAAGTCATCACGGCGTAGGGTGTAACGAATGTTTCCCCAGGCTTGACTAAATAGTCAAAACAATAAGGATTAATTCCGATTTGGATTCGTAGTTTATCGTAATTTGTTAACTCTACTAACTCAAGATGGTTGCCGCTATACATTAAATTAAAAGCATAAACACCACCGCTATTTAAGCTGGCTTGATCTTCTAAAAGCATGAAGAAGGGGTTATGGCGATTGGAACTACTTCCGGTTTTCGAATCATTGAGATATATTCCGGGCGAGATTTTACGAATTGTTTTTTGTCCTTCACTAATCCAACCGCCATAGAGATTGAGTAAAGAAAAATCGCGATTAATCATATCGAGTTGTAATGACATAATTTTTTCAAGATTTACACTTGATTCGGAGTTATTAATAAAAACAACATTACGAACGATAATATCGCTATCGACAAAAACTAAATAATGAAGTTCGAGAGCGACTTTGGCGTAGTCATCATGTAAAACAATAATTAATTCTTCATCACCACCATGCGGAGATGGTAGTTGTTCAAGAGGAGTAATTTCTTGGCGAATCTCATGTGAGTGGTAGGTAAAATCAAAAACATACCCGTCAGCACTGCGTATTTTAATCGCTGGCTCGCGATAATCACCCTTGCCAATGCTGCTGACTTCAAGAGAAATTAAATCAAGCGAACAAGCTTGATTTTTACTTTCGTCATAAATGACGGAGCTACCGTAGGCATAGGGCCATTTCTCAATAAGTGCTAATTCATCGTCAAAAGGTGGTAGGTGGGCTCCATAATATTCGCAAACTAAATGTTTAACTTCGTTGACGCGTAAAACGTAACTAGTTGCTTTTGTTTCAAGATGAAACAGCAAATCTTTGCAGGTTATCATAAATTATCCTCGCATTATATTATATAATAAGTGAGCAACGTTGCACCTAAGAAAGGACAATCTCATGAAGCAGCCTTTAAACTTCGCCTGGCGTTACATGCCATGTTATAAACAAAGTTATTTAAGTGCTTTCCCAAATGAAGCCGCCAAAATAGATCTTCCTCATAGCAATTTAGAACTTCCTCGCGCTTACTTTGATGAGGATTCATATCAGTTTATTTCATCATACGAAAAAACCTTTGATTTAAGCGAAAAAATCAAAAACAAAACGATTTTGTTAACTTTCCATGGCGTCATGCTTAAAGCCAAAGTTTATCTTAACGCTGCTTTTTTGGGCGAATATGTCTCCGGTTATCTTCCTTTTACCATTGATATCTCGGGAATCGCCAAGCAAGAAGGTAATCGTTTAGTCGTGATTGTTGATTCGCATGAAGATAACAGCATTCCTCCTTTTGGCGGTGTCATTGATTATTTGACCTTTGGCGGGATTTATCGCGAAGTCGATATCGATATCAAACCGAATATTTATGTGAGTCGTGTTTTAGTTAACGCTGACGAAAAAGGCAATTTGAAAATTAACCCCATTCTCGGCGGTAATCGCTCTCTTAGTTACGAAATATCCCATAAATTACTCTTTAAAAATCAACTAATCAAAGAATTTGCCACCAATGAGTTACAAATTAATAGCCCCCACTTATGGAATCTTGAGACGCCTCACTTATATACACTGATAACAACTTTAAAAACATCCAGTGGCGTTGATCTAATCGAAACTAAATTCGGCTTTCGCTCCCTGCGCTTTGAAAAAAACGGCTTTTATTTAAATAATCAACATATCAAACTTATAGGTTTAAATCGCCATCAGTCCTATCCTTATGTTGGCTATGCCATGCCTAAAGGTGGGCAAGAAAATGACGCCGATATTTTAAAACAGACATTGGGTGTAAATATCGTTCGCACTTCCCACTACCCACAGTCTGAACATTTTTTAAATCGTTGTGACGAAATTGGTTTGTTAGTTATTAGCGAAATTCCCGGTTGGCAATATATCGGCAAAGACGAGACTTGGCGTCGCCATTTTCTTGATTTCGTCGAACGAATGATTGTTAAAGAATATAATCACCCTAGTTTGATTGCTAACGGCGTTAGAATCAACGAAAGTCCCGATGACCACGAATTATACGCAGCGGCTAATAAACTGGCGCGTGAGCTTGATCCAAATCGTCCAACTCTCGGTGTTCGTAACTTTAAAAATAGCGAATTGCTAGAAGACATTTATACTTATAACGATTTCTCATCCGAAGATTTAAGCCACGGCCTTGATAATCCCAAAACAATCGAAGCCGGTAAAGCGCCAGTTCTGATTACCGAGTATTTAGGACACATGTATCCCACCAAAGCCAATGATGACATCGAGCGAAGAATTACTCACGCTCTACGTCATTCCAAAGTAATTGATGATAACTATTCTTACAATAATCTTGTTGGAGCAATTGGTTGGTGCTTTGCTGATTATTACACACACCGTGATTTCGGGTCAGGGGATCATGTTTGTCATCACGGCGTATTGGACATGTTCCGTAATCCCAAGTATGCCGCTTATGTTTATGCTTCGCAAAGCGATGAGCGGTTTGTCTTTGAAATATTATCTAATCTTGCTCCCGGTGATTTTAACGAAGCCATCGTCGGTATTACTCATGTTGCGACGAATG
>JAEWUY010000069.1 GCA_023396795.1 Bacillota bacterium
GTGTCTGCCATTGCAATAAAATTTTATCAATTGAGCGAAGCGACTTCTTATTTTTCCCAACAGCCTCTTTAAGAGCGTTAATAATCATCTCATCGCTATAGCCGAAATTAACCCATTCATTAATAATGGAAAATTCCAGAGGAGAAAGTGTTCGTCCTAATTCTTTTTCAAACACTTCATAAATGTTTTTTAAGGTGGCGTTACGGGTTGTTGAAGAATTCGTTTCTTGTTCTTTTGCTAAAGCAAGTTGGAATTCTTTATACAGTTTCTTACGCAATGGCTTAAGGGAAGTTTTAATATTTTTATTCGTTGTTTCGTATTCTAACAATCCGCGATTTATTAAACGCACTAAAATCTTATCAATAATATCAGTTGAAAGATTCATCCGTAAGCTTAACAAATCGGCCGTTATGAATTTATTTTTTTGTTCAAGGAGATGGTCAACAACAAGAACAACGGCAAGTTCGTTTTCATCAAGGCCAATTTTTTTATAATGCTCGATTAATAAGTAACGAAAGTCGAGAGCTTCCATTGAAATTGTGTCCATAGCTTCTCCTTAGCAAAAATATCTTACCACGCTTAGCGTGACGCGTCACATCACTTTTGTTTCTTTTCTTCTTCTTTGACCTTGTCGGGATTTAGTCGCGCAAGAAGGTGTCGGCACTTATTCATTGCTGCTAGTGTATTGGGTTCAATCGTAAAATTGAGCTTTTTGGCAAACCGTTCGGCTCGTAAAATACGGAGAGGATCTTCTATAAGACGTTTTTCTGGGTCACCAATAAGACGAATAATGCCATTTTTAAGATCTTCAAGACCATTAGCAAAATCATGAATTTGATACTGACGATCAATATATAAGGCATTAATAGTAAAATCACGGCGGCGGTAATCTTCACTGATTTGTGAAACATAACGAATGCTGCTCGGGTGTCGAAAATCTTCGTAATCGCCTTCGACACGAAGCGTCACAATATCAACTTTCTGTCGATTATAAAGCAAAGATATTGTCCCAAATTTAGCGAATGTATAATCAGCCTCTGGTAAAAACTTTGCCATCTGATCAGGTGTAGCGTCTGTTGCAAAATCATAGTCAAAAACTTTTCGACCGAGCAAGTAATCGCGAGATGTCCCTCCGACGATATATAAAGCATAGCCATGTTTAATAAATAAATCGGCGAGATTTTCAAAAATGCTTTTATCCATGGATAAATTGTATACATTTATGAGCAATAAAAAAAGGTCGGCTTCCACCAACCTTTAAAAAATTAAATAAATTAATTAACTTTTTCTTTCAATGACTTTGAAGGCTTGAATGAAACGGTGTGGCTAGCCGGAATTTTAATTTTAACTCCGGAAGTCGGATTTGTTCCGATACGAGCAGCCCGTTTTTTGTTTTCAAAGACGCCGAAACCTGAAAGTTTAACGGATTCTTTTTTAACAAGAGCTTTCTCGATGAGATTTAATAATGCCTCGACAGCAGCCTCGGCTTGACGTTTGGAAAGATCAGCTTCTTCAGCGACCGATAAAATAAGATCAGCTTTGTTCATATAAATTTCTCCTTTGGATTCTTACTAAAAAGTAGCACAGCACAAAATAAATATCAACAAATTTGCCTTTTAATCTTCTTCTTTTAAAGGTCGCTTCATAAGTGAAGAAATAACCTGTGATGGTCGAGCATTTTGAAATAAAACCGAATAGATAGCTTCAACAATTGGAAGAGTGAGGTTTGCTTTAAGCGCCAGTTCATGAATTACACGCGCCGTACGAACTCCTTCAACTGTCTTTGTGTTTTCTTGATGAAATCTTTGGCTTGAATCGTCTTTGCCAATCATAAATCCCGCTTGATAATTGCGAGAATGTTTAGACCCGCAAGTAACGATAAGGTCGCCAATTCCTGTTAACCCTAAATATGTTTGAGTGCGAGCATGATAATGCTTGCCCAGTTTGACCATCTCGTTTAAACCTCGAGTAATAAGGGCGGCTTTCGCATTATCACCTAAACCTAAACCATCAATTATTCCAGCCGCAATCGCAATACAATTTTTCATTGCTGTGGCATACTCCGCACCGATTTCGTCCTTAAGGACGTAAACACGAAAATAGTCATTGGAAAAGGCACTTTGGACTAAAATAGCGGCAGCTTTATTTCTTGAAACAGCGGTTATTAAAGTTAAATTCCGTAAAATAACTTCCTCGGCATGTGAAGGGCCCAATAGCGAGACTACAGCTTGAAGTTTATGCTTAGGTACAATGTGTCGAATCGTCTCCGACATACGTAATCGCGTATCTGGGTCAAAACCTTTGGCGGTGTTGACAATAATTGTTTTCTTATTAAGATAGGGAACGATTTTCAGCAACACTTCAGCGATTGCGTTTGTTGGCACGCTTAATAATATTAAATCGACATCCAAGACAATATCGGAGATACTTTCTGTAGCTTGAATCTTGGCGTCTAAATAGACACTATTTCCAAAATAAAAAGTATTTTGATGAGAATTATTTATATCGTCAACTTGGTTTTTTTCACGACCATACAAAATTACATCGTGACCATTATCGACGAGTACTTGCGCTAAGGCTGTCGCCCACGTACCTGTTCCAGCAATGCCAACTTTCAACTTATTTACGCTCCCGCAAAATAATTTTTATTGGTGTTCCTTCAAACGAAAATGACTCGCGAAGACGATTTTCAATGAATCGCAAATACGAAAAATGAGCATACTTGGGTCGATTGACAAATAAAACAAAAGTTGGTGGTCGAACATCGACTTGGTTAGCAAAATAAATTCTTAATCTCCCACCTTCAAAAAGTGGAGCGGGATTCATAACTTGGGCATCTTGAATAATTTCATTAAGAACACTTGTTTGAATACGACGACTATAAGCTTCATTTACTAAATCAAGAGCTTGGAATATCGTATCGATTCGGTTTTTATCTTTCGCCGATACAAAAACAATGGGGGCGTATTCCAAAAATTTAAACTCTTTACGCACCTTCTTGGTAAAGTCTGTCATCGCCGTTTGACTACGCGCTATAAGATCCCACTTATTAACAACTAGGATAACGGCTTTATTTAATTCCATTGCGTATCCAACAATGTGTTTGTCTTGTTCAAGAATCCCTTGCTCGGCATCAATAACAAGCATAACAATTTCGGAACGCTCAATTGCCGCTAAAGCTCGTAATGCGGCATACTTATCAACTGCTTCATAAATGCGTCCGCGCTTTTTTAAACCCGCCGTATCAATGACAACATACTGCTTATCATCGCGAACAAATTTCGTGTCAATTGCATCACGTGTCGTCCCTTCAATTTCTGAAACAATCACGCGGTTCTGGCCTAAAATTGCATTAGATAATGAGGATTTGCCGACATTTGGACGCCCAATAATTGAAAAAACGATTTCACTTTCATCGTATTTTGTATCTTTACTATCCGGTAAGTTTTTGACAATCTTATCAAGGAGATCGCCAATGCCAATTCCATGAGCGCCACTAACCGGAAGCGGTTCACCGAGCCCTAAAGAATTGAATTCATAAACATCACCAATTCGACTAATATCATCAATTTTATTGACGGCTAAAATGACAGGTTTTTTTGATTTAAAAAGAATTTTAGCAATTTCGCGATCGTCGTTGGTAATGCCAACTTGCCCATCAACAACATAAACAATTAAATCGGCTTCCTCAATAGCAATTTGAGCTTGGGCTCTAATTTGTTCTTGAAAAGGTCGATTGGCGAGTTCAATACCGCCCGTATCGATGACACGAAATTCCTTTGTTAGCCAAGAAGCGGATGCATATAAGCGATCACGCGTAACGCCAGGTTGGTCATCAATTATCGATTTTCTTGTGCCAACGATGCGATTAAAAACTGTCGATTTTCCGACATTGGGACTACCGATGATTGCAACAATTCCAATTGGCATATTATGCCTCACCAATTTTTCTTTTGATAATATCTAAAACAGCTTCCACTGCTTCTTCAATACTTAAAAAAGATGTATCGAGCAATACTGAGTCTGGAGCGGGTTTTAATGGTGCAAAATCACGGTGCGAATCAATATAGTCGCGACGACGAACATCTTCTTCTACTTCTGCTAATGTACAAACAATGCCTTTGGCAATATTCTCTTCGTAGCGACGTACCGCTCGTGTTGGAACATCGGCAATTTGAAAAATCTTGACGTCAGCGTCCGGTAAAACATAAGTGCCAATATCACGACCATCCATAACTACGGAACGACGTTTTGCCATTTTTCTTTGCAAATCCACTAAGGCTAAGCGAATGGCTTTATATGAAGCAATATAAGAAACATTCGCCGATACTTGGGGTTCACGAATTACTTTTGAAACATCTTCGCCACAGCACATTACTCGTCCATCGCTAAGTAATTCAATATCAACTTGGGGAATTAAAGAGCAACTGGCTTGTTCGTCTTTGGGATCGAGTCCTTTTTTCATTACATAATATGTAAAAGCCCGATACATAGCACCGGTGTCAATATAAGTAAACCCAAGAGCTTGGGCGACTTTTTTGGCAACTGTTGATTTTCCAGCAGCAGCTGGTCCGTCAATCGCAATTGTAACTTTTTTCATAACGGGCTCCTTATTTAAAAGCAATTATACCAAGGATGACAACGCCAATCAGTAAAACGAGTAAAATAGATAGCAAAATAATAATACGAAGAGTTTCTTTTCGCTTCTGTTGTTCGATAGGGGTAAGTTTCTGCTCATTTTCTTCTGTTGGAGTATCATCTAGACCCGCCATAATCTCATCAATGCTTACTTCAATCGTTGAGCGAGATTCTTTTGAAACTTCGTCTACTGCAGTTCCAAAACGAGTAACATTAATTCGTGAACTTGCTGGCGTTGCGTTTGAAAAAGAGGGTTGATCAGGCATGCGGGCAATTTCTGCGCGCAATTTTTGATACTTCTCAACGCGGGTTAATGTTCTCAAGTTGTCGTCCTACTTACTGATACATTCTAATATAAATTAGAAATCATTTATAGTACAAAATGATAAAACCTTGCATAAAAGACTATTAAATATTATAATTTCGAAAGTTGGAGGACATTGGATAAATGGCTAAAAAAGTAAGAATTGACCGTGATGCTTGCATTGGATGTGGTCTTTGCGTTTCTGTAATGCCTGAAGTGTTTGAATTTGATGACGAGGGCAAAGCCCGCGTTCACACTCAACCTGCTGAAGGTGTTGAAGTTGAAGTTGCAAACGATTGCCCCACCGGCGCAATTATCGTCGAAGACTAAACGTCAATTGCTTAATAAAGAAAAGTTGCCTAACTGGGCAACTTTTTTTCTTCAAATTGAACCATAAAGCGATGAATGCTTTTGTAAACCATGAAAGTTAAAATAACGACCATCGTATTTTTTAAAAGGTTAAATGGTACAATCGCCAAAAACCCTAAGGACCAACCGATATTCTTAACAGCGGGATTGGCAAGTTGCGCCATTGCTAAAATAGCGGCTTCCGGAAAGCCCATAACAAACATATAAAACGGAATCATAATGTAGACATTGAAAACTAAGCTAACAATAATTTGAACGATAAATCCAACACTAAAGCCAGCGATAACGCCTTTAATGTTTCTTTGTCTTTGATATATCAAAGCCGCCGGTACAACAAAAGCCGTACTATAAATTAAATCCGCCCATTCACCGACTGTTAAAGTTGAGGTAAATGGTAATTTAATAATTGTTTTTACGACAATCGCACAAAAAGCACTAAATGGACCATATGCAAAACCAGCGATAAAAAGGGGGATTTCATCAAAATGAAACTCTAAAAACTGCGGGAAAAAGGGTAAGGGAAATTTTAAAAAGGGAACGATATATAAAATCGCTGACAGCGCCCCAAAAATGGCGATACGGCTCATAAACCGCACTAAATCCACTTTATGAAAACGGAAAGGCTTGCCCTCACGTAAAACTACGATGAGCAAGAAACTCCATATAATTAATAATCCAACTAAAGCTGCTCCCATATAAAAAGGTCCTCGTTCAGGACCAAAAATGAGAGGCTTCTCTCATCCAGACTTTACTGTCGCCTCTAGAAATTAACTAGATCAGCCCGAAGGCTCGCGGGGTTTACCGCCGGTTGGGAATCAAACCCTGTCCTGAAGCTTAGTCTATTATACTACAAAAAAATTAGAGTGGCGATAAAAAACAAAAAGAGATTATTCTTCGACGCTTCTTTGAAGCGCTAGTCCAATTGAATCAATAATATCGGAAGCAATAATACTATGTTCTCCATACTTAGCAGTGGCGATTTGACCAGCAAGAGAATGAATATAAACTCCATATTTTGATGCTTCGAATAAGTCGTATTTTTGTCCTAGTAGACTAACAATAATTCCTGCTAAGACATCGCCTGAACCTGCCTTGGCCATACTTGGATGACCGTAATCAAGTTGTACGATGTTTTGTCCTTGAGCTATTGTTGTGACATCATCTTTTAAAACGACTGTCGCGCCGAAATCAGTTAAAGTGGATATTTTGCTTAACGGGTCCTCGCAATTTAATAGCCTTCGAGCCTCTCCCATATGAGGAGTTAAAATAACATGACTAAGTCGCCGATCAAAACCAATCTTGCTTAAAAGCCGTAAACCAGTAGCGTCAATAACTAAAGGAATGTCTAAATCTAAAAGGGCCCGCAATATTTTCTCATTCATTAAATTTTCTTCAAGCCCCGGCCCAAAAAGAATAGCGTCTTTCTTTTCGGTCAACTTTAAAACTTCTTCGACATCAAGATATCGCTTAATCATTACTTCGGGATTTAAATTTACAAAGTACGAGAAATCATCTTCTTCTAAGGCAATCGACACAAGGCCTGAACCGGTCCGAAAAGCCGCAAGAGCGCTTAGTGACGGGGCGCCGAAAAAGCCGATACTACCTCCGAAAATAAGAATATTGCCATAATCATACTTATTAGTATGTTTGAGCCTTTTGCTAATCAGAGTAACGTCATTTTTCGATAGTTTTTTCATGGGATATGCTCCTAAAACTAATTTATTTCTGACTATCGCGTATTTTTTTGATAATCATATCTTTCGATTTCATAACTCGAATAGTGGCTGCCATCTCTTGATCCGCTAATTTGGTTTTAATATCTTTAATAATCGCCATTTGTTCCGGAATCATAATGTGTTCAATTGCATTTACTCTTCGTCTTGTTTTTTCGATTTCCTTAGCAAACATCTCCGTCGTTTTTTCCGCTTCGGCCAAAGCAATTAACTTGGGCAGTAAGTCAACGCCTAAAATAAGGGCTTCATCAAATTCCTGAGGTGTCGAACTAAGAGCGTAAGGAGGATTAATTTTACTTTCCATTTCAAAAAATAGGTGGGGAGATTCAATGCTCATAGCCGTTGTCTTGCTTGTTTTTAATGACCAAGAAAAAGCGGGAATGGATGTTATTTCCGCGAGTTCGGCTCCACGCATTTTAGCCCGTCCTTTTTTAAAGGAAGTTAAAGCTTGGTTTGTTAGCTTTTCAACTTCTGTTCTTAAATCTTTCGTTTTAAAAACAATTTCCATAAACTGACGAATCAGCTCATCTTGCTTATCTTTTAAAAGGCGATGTCCACGTTTCGTGACAGCGAGTTGATTTTTGAGCTTCGTCAGCTCCATGCGGGTCGGGTTAATTTGACCAATCGCCATATTTATTCCTCGTTACCGTAAAATTCAGCGATGTTTTCATCACTAATTCGTTTTAATTCCGAGGTTGGGAAAATTCGTAATAGTTCCCAGCCAATATCGAGTGTTTCTTTAATAGAGCGATTGCTATTAAAGCCTTGAGATATATACTTTTCTTCAAATTCCTCTGCAAATCTAGCATATAATTTGTCAACATCAGAAAGAGCGCTATCGCCTAAAACGGTTGACAACTCCTTGGCTTCTTTACCACGAGCATAAGAAGCAAATAGTTGATTCATGGTATCAGCGTGGTCACCGCGCGTTTTATTATCGCCAATACCTTTATCTTTCAATCTTGAAAGTGAAGGCAGAACATCAATCGGTGGTAAAATGCCTTTCATAAAAAGGTTACGAGATAATATGATTTGTCCTTCGGTGATATAACCAGTTAAGTCGGGAATAGGATGGGTTTTGTCATCTTCTGGCATCGTTAAAATGGGTAACTGTGTGATTGAGCCTTTTAAGCCTTTAATCCGACCAGCTCTTTCGTATAATGAAGCCAAATCCGTATACATATAACCAGGGTATCCGCGACGACCCGGAACTTCTTTACGAGCTGAAGAAATTTCGCGGAGAGCTTCGGCGTAGTTTGTAATATCGGTTAGAATAACTAAAACATGCATATTAAGTTGATAGGCTAAATATTCAGCGGCCGTAATGGCCATGCGTGGAGTTGCAATGCGCTCAATCGCTGGATCGTTAGCAAGATTAACAAACATCACAGTTCTTTCGATGGCTCCGGACTTGCGAAAGTCTTCAATAAAATAATCGGCTTCTTCGAAGGTAATGCCGATGGCCGCAAAAACGACAGCAAATTTTTCCGACTTACCTAAGACGCGAGCTTGGCGAGCAATTTGGGCTGCTAGCTTAGCGTGCGGCAAGCCTGATCCTGAGAAAATGGGGAGTTTCTGGCCACGGACTAAAGTGTTTAGTCCATCAATCGCCGAGATACCAGTCTGAATAAATTCAGAGGGATAATCACGGGCGACAGGATTAAGAGCCGAACCATTAATATCTAAGCGAGTATCAGCAATAATTTCGCCTTTATTATCAATAGGACGTCCTAGTCCATCAAAAACACGACCTAAAATATCCGGAGATAAGCCTAATTCAATGCCGTGACCTAAAAAGGTCGCTTTGGCATCATCGATTTTCATACCTTGACTAGATTCAAATAATTGGACTAAAGCTTTATCCTCGTTAATCTCTAAAACTTTGCCTAAACGGTTTTCGCCATTGGCAAGTTTGATTTCGACAAGTTCATCATATTTAACATCCTGAACTTTTTTAACAAGCATAAGAGGTCCGACGACTTCATTAATGGTTTTATATTGTTTAATAGCCATGGTTAATCCTCCTTTAACGAGGCAAACTCGTTTTGTAAAGCTTGTTGAACGCTTTCAGTTTCACGAGCTATATCTTCTTCATGAACATATTTAATTCGCCCGATTCGTTCCGGAGTTTTCATTTTTTCGATTTCTGAAAACGCTTTGTGGGCATCGAGAGCTTTAAGAGCTAAGTCATACCACATTAAAATTGTTGATAACATCAAATATTGCTTATCAATTGATGAATAGGTATCGATTTCATGGAAAGCATTTTGATGTAAAAAGTCTTCACGAATCATTTGTGAGGCTAGTAGTTTAATGCGGTCAACTTTGGAGAGCGAATCAATTCCCACCAACCGAACAATTTCTTGTAAGGAAGCTTCATCTTGAAGAAGGATTTGGACACGCCGAATCAATTTGCTCCAATCCTTGTGATAATGACTATTAATATCTAAATGTAAAACATCTTCATAAAGACTATAACTTTTGAGCCAGTCAATCGCTGGAAAATGGCGGCGATAGGCTAAAGTAGCAGATAAACCCCAGAAAACTTTGACAATACGCAGTGTGGCTTGTGAAACAGGCTCAGAAGTATCCCCACCCGGTGGGGAAACAGCGCCAATCGCCGTTACGGCTCCTTCGCGTTTTTTATCACCTAAACAAGCAACATAACCTGCTCGTTCATAAAATTCTGCTAAACGACTTGATAAGTAGGCGGGATAACCTTCTTCGCCTGGCATTTCTTCTAAACGTGAAGACATTTCGCGTAGAGCCTCGGCCCAACGCGAAGTAGAATCAGCCATAATCGCCACTTTATAACCCATATCACGATAATATTCAGCAATCGTAATTCCAGTGTAGATAGAGGCTTCACGGGCGGCCACTGGCATATTTGAAGTATTAGCAATTAACACTGTTCTTTGCATTAACGACTCTCCAGTGCGGGGGTCTTTAAGCCGAGGAAACTCCATTAAAACGTCAGTCATTTCATTGCCGCGCTCTCCACAGCCAACATAAACGATAATATCAGCATCAGCCCATTTGGCGAGTTGGTGTTGCACGACCGTTTTACCAGAGCCGAAAGGACCTGGAATGGCCGCTATTCCGCCAATGGAAATCGGAAATAAAGAGTCTATGACTCTTTGTCCTGTGACCATGATTTTGCTCGGGGCTAATTTATTTAAGTAAGGACGTTTTTTACGGACAGGCCAATATTGAATCATGTTTAACTCAATTGTTGCTCCATCTTTAGTTACAACCTTAGCGATAATGTCAGTAATTTTAGCAGGGCCTGAATGTAAAAACACAAGTTGTCCTGAAACATGAGGAGGAACCATAATACGATGAGTGACCACCGCTGTTTCTTTTACCGTGCCTAAAATGACACCGCCACTTACGAAAGTCTCAACTTTGGCAACCGGAACAAACTCCCACACTTTTTGCCGATCAAGACGTGGCAAATCGATTCCCAGAGGAATATGAGCTCCATATTCTTGGAAAATATTAGTTAAAGGACGCTGAATTCCATCAAAGATGGAAGTAATTAAACCCGGACCAAGTTCAGCCGAAAGAGGTTCGTGAGTAAAATAGACGGGTTCTCCCGGACCAATACCGGCCGTTTCCTCATATACTTGAATTGAGGCTAAATCGCCACGAAGCTCAATAACTTCGCCAATTAGCTTTTTATTAGAGACGCGAACAACGTCATAAACTTGAACATCTTCCATGCCCGAAGCTACGACTAATGGTCCAGCGACTTTTGTAATAGTTCCAACTTTTTCCATATAACTTCCTTTCTAAAACAATCTTAGACCGATGGCTTTTTCGACATCACTGCGTAATTTTTCTAAACCCTGACCTGTTGCTTGCTGATCGATTGGCAAGGCTATAATTATTGGAAAGGCTTGTTCATCGAGACGGTTATGATAATCATTAATTAAAGATTGCAGATTTTCGTCGATAACAATAATTTTTGCTTGATTAGCAATCTTCTCAATAACTTGTTTTGTTGTATCAAGATCGCTAATAACATATGTTTCAAAACCTAGGCTTCGAAATAAATAAACATTTTCTGTTGTGGCGATTGCCACGACTTGCCCGTTCATTATGCACCCACCATCAAGACTGCTTTTCGATCTAAGTAAAGACGTCTTATATCAATGATTTCGATTTGTTTTCGCACAACATAATCGATGATTGAAGCCGTCGAAGTAATATCAATTGCGTAATTTTTATTTTCTTGAATCATGATGTGAAGAAGCGATTGCTCCAATAAGGAAAAATCATTATTAGCGAAATAATCTTGTAATGGGGCGACAAATTTCGACATATAAAGCGAAGAATAACGATTGATTAAATCACGACTATCGCTATTTAAAAGAACAAGTACATCACTAACACTCATTTGCCCATGACTAAGAAGATTGAAACGTAGTTGTTCTTCGTCAAATTTCATCCGTCGAGCGCGCAATAAAGAAAGCAAATTACTAATATCAGTGGAAATAACAAAATAATGTTCAAGTGCCTCATCTTTTCGGTCTTTAATAATATTAAAAACGAGCATTTGAAGAGTATCTTGTAAAAAGCTAACTAATTCGTGACTACTCGCAAAAGTATTTTCGTTCATCAAAGCAAAAAGGCTTTTATAAGGTTCAACAAGAGCTAGGTAATCATCATGGAGAATGGCTTTTTCCAAATCTTTTTTTGATAAAAAACCAGCTTCCTCGAAATCACTAATCTCCGATTTAAATAACTTATTTTTATAATAAGAGCGAATGTTTGTTAAATCATATTTCGTAAAAAATAACAGCGGTAAATCATCATAAGGTAAAATTTGAATAATTTCTTCTTTAAGATTTATGACTTCACCTTCCAAAATGGCTTCGACAATGGCGTTTTTATTACTGACGCTATAGCCAAGAGCTTGCAGTTTTAAAACAAACCCACTTTCGTCAGTGGCTTGAAGATCACGGAACTGCGTTTTTGAAAGAAGCCCCGCGGACTTAGTCGACAATAATGCACTTGCGAAAGTGTAGTCTCTCATTCTTACTCTTGTTCTCCAAAAAGGGTGTTAAACAACTCTTTTTCTTTATCTTTACGAATCTTGCGTAGCAAAGGTTTGACACTAAAATTCAAATCAAATGTCTCGCCGATCAGTAAAAATCCATCTTCTTCGTTTGAAGGCACGTTTTCTAATCTAATTGAAAAATCTTTGCCAAGTGCTTTATTTAACACATCGAGTTCAATAATTTTTCCGGCTTTATGAGTTGATAATGCATGGACATACTTATCATAGTCGTGCTTATTGACGCGCATAGTCTCCGTGCCTTTGAGTGTTTCGTTTTTAATTTGCGAAACGACAAACGCCAACAATTCTGATCCTTCAAGATTTTTAAAATACACAAAAACATTATCAAAAATTTCTTCAATCATTTTATTTTTGAATGCCGAAATTGATTGACGTTTTTCTAGTTCGCTTAAGGCTTGCTTTTGAACGATTGCATTTTGTTTATCGTCCTCGGCCTTAGCAATAATCAAAGATGCTTCTTTTTCGGCTTCGGTAACGATTTTGTGTTCGATAGCCTTGGCTTCTAATTCCGCTTCCTTGCGAATACTAGCGCTTTCACTTTGCCCTTTTTTGGCAATTTTTTCGTAAATGGACATGGTCATCTCCTAGATGGCCACAGCGCTATACATTAAAATGCTGACAAGAAGGGCTAAAATGGCATAAGTTTCGACTAAGGCGGTCATCGTCATACCTCGTGTCATCATTTCTGGTCTCTTGCCAGTCATTAAAATCGAGGTAGCGGCAACTTTCCCTTGAGCGATGCCCGATAGTAAACCGACAATGGCAATCGGTAAAGAAGCACCCAACATAGCCCATCCCTGCCAATCATCTAAAGCAATCGCGGTTCCTCCTAAGAGGCCAACCTTTTGTAAAATTAATACGGCGAGCAAGAATCCATAAATTCCTTGAGTGCCAGGCAAAGCCTGCAATACCAAAACACGACCAAATAAGTCGGGTTTTTCGGCCAAGACTCCCGTACCAGCTCGTCCGGCGATTGATACGCCGACTGCTGAGCCAATGCCCGCTAGTCCTGCGGCTAAAGCCGCGCCAATAATTGATAGAACTAAACCATAAGTCATAGTCTATCTCCTTTCCTCTCGCAAATCCGAGATTTCATTTATACGTTTTAAACGAATGGCAAAGGGTTCAAACAAATAACCTCCGCCTTCATAAAACTTGTTAAAAAACTCGATGTATTGAAGACGTCCATCATGAACGTAAGCTGATAGCATACCCATTACAAAATTGAAAATATGTCCAATTAAATATATGAAGAGCGAAAGAATAAAGCCAATTACACTACCTTGGACCATACCCGCAAGTAAATTCATCGTTGAAGCAATAACCGCTGTAGATAAGCTCAAAGCTAAAATACGCGAATAAGATAAAATATCGCTAACATAGCTTGTTGATTTATAAATAGCTCCTAATCCACCAAAGATTTTCCCAAAAATATTTTTGCTTTTGCGTCCAGCCAATAGTAAAAGAATTAAGACACCGATTCCGGCAAAGCCGAGTCCGAGATAACTTAGAATTGTCAATGTCGTCCAAACAAACATTTGGGCAGCGACAAACAATAAACCAACGAGGACCAAAATCCACGATAGTCCATCGGCAATTGCCCCAAGATAGTCTCTTCGTTTGATGAGCAAAGCTATTTTAAAACCAAGACCATTAATTATATGAAGAACGCCAAAAACAAGAGAGAAACCTAGCATGATTAAAGGATCGGTAACCGGATTTAAAACAACTGTGGTCCATTGTTGCGAAAAAATATTTCCAATGAGTGCGCCTAAATCAAAATCCGCTCCAAAAAAGCTACCAAAAAGAATACCGGCGATTAATGATGTTATGCCCGAAAAGAAAAAGACGCTAACTAATTTCCTAAGGGTTCCTTTTGGTTTTAAAAAGAGGATTGCTAAACCAAAGATAGCAAGCATGGATAAACCATAGCCAATATCCCCCATCATAATGCCAAAAATAAGCCAATACCAGATTGCAACGGCTGGATTAGGATCGATTTCTGAATGATTAGGAATCGAAAACATATTAGTAATGGTTTCAAATTGTGAAACGAATCTATTGTTTTTCAAAGCTGTTGGAGGCAGTTCGGCTTCCCCTGGTTCATTAAGCTCTAAGTCATAATCATCTGTGATAGATTCAATTGTCTTTTTTAAAAGGTCAAGTTGATCTTCGCGTACCCAGCCATCTAAATAAAATGAACGTTCGGTTTTACCAAAAACAATACTTTTGCGATCGATTTGGGCTTGCAGACGATCACACAATAATTCGAGTTGATCTTTGTTTTTCGCTAATTCTTTCAGTTCGCTTTGTAAGACAACGATTCGTTGTTTACCTTCTTCGAGTTCTTTGGCTAGCTGATCAACATACTCGTACATCGAAACATTAGTTTCAGGAAAATCGACTTCTGTAAAAGGATATTTTGCGACTTCTTGATTGATGTTTGTTTCCTCATCAATATAAGAGGCATATAAAAGAGCGGGGCCATATTCAGAGGATGATAAAACTTGAAAAGGCACTTCTTTCTTTTCGAAATAAGATTGGATATTTACAAGGCTGTCTTCCTTAATGTGACCAAGATGATAACGAACATAGTTCGCGGCTTTTAAATCGGAAACGGGAATATCAATTTCGTGAAAAGGGGCAAATTTTTGATGAAGTTCTTCGAGTCTTTTAATATTGTTTGAAACGCTAGCTACTTCTTCAATGCGCTTTTCCACATCTTCTAATAACGCGACTTGCTTATCGTCTTCTAGCATAAACCGTTCATACGTGACAGAGGAATATTGAAAAAGGGATTTTTTCTTACCGTAGCGATATAAATCGCTAAGAGCTTTATTGGCGCGTTGTAACAGGATTGTGTCTTGGTTGATATCCACGGCGTTTGAAGAGTTTGGAATAATCATCAAAAGTGACGCTTTTTGTAAAGAGCGAACTAAGGCTTCTTGATGTTCTTCCAACACAAAAATGCGGGCTTTTTTAACTTTAACGATCACTTTGTTTGACCTCAGCAATTAAATGTTTAACTAGTTGAGCTTTTTTACTCGCCACTTGCTTGTTCATTTTGACTTCGATTTCTTTTAACTCATCGGCTAAAACATTGTCAATATTTGTAATTTCTTTTAGTATTTCTTGTTCGTTTTGTTTGCGAATAGTTTCGGCATCAGCTAAAAGCTTTTTGGCTTGTTCTTCAGCTTTTTTCTTGGTTTGGTTTAAAAGCATGGTTTTATAAACGCGGGCTTCTGTCACTTGACTAGACGCCTGGCGTTCGGCTTCGATAATTTTTTTCATTGCTTCCACGACGATTACCTCACTATTTCCATGCTCAAATATCAATAAGTAATATTAACACAAACTTGCTTATATATCTATATACTCCATATGGAGTTAATAAGAAATATGTTAGCTTCCAAATGATGTGACACGTTTTAAGAATCTCACCTCACCAGTGTCTTCCAATAGTTGACTTAACTTAACAAGTTCAACTTCATTTGGGGTTTAGAAACCCAATACACATGGAATATCTTTCTACAAATCAATGTGGTAATTGAAATTTAGATGAGATGCCTTTTATTTTTCGTAGGTTTTGTCTCAAATCATTTTATATTAAACACATTTATAGGAGGGCAAAAATGAAAAGCGTCCCGCTTGGTGCCGAGACGCTAATTAAAAAATCTATAATCAATCAAGCAATGCAAGTATAGGTGGCTGTAATTGAATTTATAATAAAAACTGCGGCAGTACTTGTGGTCATAAATGGAATCTTAACAAAAAAGTTTGTTTGATAATTTGCAAGCTGAACCGTATCTAAAATAACAGGGGAGGAAGAGGTCATAAGATTTACAACAGTCGCGCCAGCAGTAGCCTCAACGGGAGCTACAGTGCTAGCATAAATGAGTTTGACCTGACTAAATGTTCCGATAATAGTGTAGTCGATGGCTAACGACTGAATTCCCTTAAATGCGGTGTTGTTAATGAGAGAATTAACAGCCCATGTTCCGCCTTTAGAATAATTAAAACCTATGTGTGAATTATCAGGAGCATATGCTGGGCCGCTAATCTCCCATTCAACAAAACGACTTGGAACATACTTGCTTTGCGACAGCGATTTCGGTGTTGAACCCAAACTGGAGTAACGATTGGTATCATCTAATTTTACTTCGTAAACAGGGGGCTCTGCGTTAATGCCTAGCTCCACATTTGCATTATCGATAATCAATTTGCCAACCGAAACACAAAAAACAACTGAAAGAGCGGCAACGAAAATTTTGGTGATTTTTTTCATAACATTCTCCTCCGAGGAGAAAATCTTACCATTAGTATAATCCTCGAGATCGCAAAGAAAAAGAGCCAATTTATCGGCTCTATTGTATCAATTCTTGAATATGGGGAACTTAGATGGCGGAATCTAACTACGGATAGAGGAGGTCGCCTTTATTGATTTTAATATCTGCCACAAAACCTATATGGCGAACATTTTCGTAATCACTTTTTTTCCATTTAGCCCCAACTGATCAAAAAGCAGCAACCATCGATATAAAGATGGTCTTCTTATATGATAAAAAGATAAAATCTTTTTTATTCGCCAACTAGATTCGACTTTTCTTAAGCAAACATGATATCTTGTTTCAAGATCGATAGGGACATAATTACGTTCTAAAGCTACAATACACATGACATGTCCTTCTACAAGTTAATGTGGTAATTTAATTATAGATGAGATGCCTTTTATTTATCGTAAGTTTTGTCTCACATCATTTGATATTAAACACTCTTTATGGAGTTAATAATAAATAGAAATCGAAAATAGCGATTTCAATTCGCTTTGTCTTGTTGATATTTTTTATTTATTTAACGTGTCCAGAAGCAAGTAATCTGATAACCATACTGAAAAATTGCGCATTATGATAATCGCGAATATCAAGTTCCGTTACTGCTATAAACTGATTTAGACGATAGGCAAAAGTATTGCGATGGATATAAAGTTTTTTAGCTGCTAATGAGGCATTAAGCCCACAGGAAAGAAACGTTTCTGCGGTAATCATTAATTCACGAGGGATATCGTTAAATCGCTTTTTGGCCAAGCTTACAAGATCATAATCACCATTCAAAGCAAGATTTAATATTAAGTCAGCCATATTAGTTAAATAGACTCCTCGCCCTTGCGTTGCCTTTTTGATGGCGAGACGACTTAGCTGACTATCATCATGACTCATAACTACAGTATAAGAATTATCGGTATCGCTACTGATTACTGAAAGAAGAGTTTCTAAATAATCATATAAATATTCATCCGATAAAACATAGCCGCTTCGCTTATCAATGAAATTAACAGAATAAATATTTTTATAAGCATTATTTAAGGCGTCCAAAAATCTTTCATTTTGAATATCGTTTAGAGAAGCAAAAAAATAATATTTAATCATTCAATTTATTATTGTGCATGGTGCACAAATAGGCAACAAATATTAACGAGCAACGTCTTTATCCATGACTTCTCGAGCCAAAGAAAAATAGGCTAAACTACCAGAAGAACTGGGTCTAAACAAAGTTACTGGCACACCTTTTGATGACGATTCCGGAATCGAAATATTGCGCGGAATCGTTGTTAAAAAAGTGTTTTCTTTAAATAGACCGCGAATTTGCGTTGTTATTTCTGTTCCTAAGCGTGTCCGTGGATCGTACATTGTCAAAAGAAAGCCCTCGACACCTAGTTTGGGATTTGATGATCTTTGGACTTTTGAAATCGCCGCTAAAGTAGTGGCAACCGCCTCCATGGCAAAATACTCGCATTGAACAGGAATGAGAATACCATCAGAAGCAACCATAGAATTTAAATTTAATATACCTAAAGATGGTGGGCAATCAATGACAATATAGTCATACTCTTTTTTTAGATTTTTTAATTGTTCGCGCAGAAGAAGCGTTTTATCTTCAACTTTGTCGGTTAAGAAAGCGTCTAAGGAAGCCAATTTCAAACTGCTCGGAACGATATCCAAATATTTTAAAGATGTTCTTTTGGCAGTTTTATTAATGTCATAATTATTGGCCAAAACATCATAAATGCTTCTCGTTAACAAGCTTGGATCAAGACCCAGTCCTCGCGTTGCGTCGCCTTGAGGATCTAAATCGATTAATAAAACGCGTCTTTTAAAATGGGCTAAAGCACTAGATAAATTAATGGCCGTTGTCGTTTTGCCAACGCCACCTTTTTGATTCGCGATTCCGATGATCCTTGTCATGATGTAATAGTTTACCTTAGTTATTCTTGAGTATAAATACTTAAAGAGGCTTAGTAGATATTTGATTATATAAACGAGGATAACGATTAGAAGTAACTTCGTGTTTGATAATAAGCAGGTTTATGCGCACATCTTTATCAGTTGGCAAAAGATCTTCATGCAAAGCATGGACTTTACACTTTAAAGTTGAAAAGGCCTTTTTAGCTTGCTTAATTTCTTCGTGAACGCCAGATGATTTCATAGCGATAAAAATACCTTGGACTTTTAATAATGGTATTGCTAATTCTAAAAGAATATTAAGGGGTTTGACTGCTCGAGCAATGCCATAATCAAATTTTTCGCGTAAGCTTGTTTGCGTTTCCGCTCGGTCATTGATTATCTCAACATTTTGTAAACAAAGTTTCGCAACAACCGCCTTTAAGAAACGCACTTTTTTATTGTTGGGTTCTAGAAGAGTGACTTTGGCTTGATCATAGACCATTGCGATGACAAGACCCGGAAAACCAGCACCCGTGCCAATATCAATTAAAGTTTTATTATTAAGGTCAAAATATTGAACTGGCAGAAGAGAATCAAGAAAATGCTTTTCAATAATTTTTTGTTCATCAACAATTGCCGTTAAATTAAATAATTCATTCCATTCTTGTAGCATCTTCAAATATATTTGAAGATTTTGGCTTTTAGACTCATTTAGTTCTAAATTGAGGTGTTCTTTAATGTAATGAGTAAATTCCAAAAATGTCATAATA
Source organism: Bacillota bacterium (assembly GCA_023396795.1). Taxonomy (GTDB): domain Bacteria; phylum Bacillota_I; class Bacilli_A; order RFN20; family CAG-826; genus UBA1424. Next base: position 19,119 of record JAEWUY010000069.1, read on the forward strand.
CATCTCGCCGTTTAAGAGTTAAGACTAATACAGATATATCACTAGGATTAACCCCGCCCACTCGACTGGCTTGTCCGATGGTTCGAGGTTTGATTTTCTGCAGTTTTTGTCGTGCTTCGAGCGCTAAACCATCAAGATGTAAGTAATCGAGATCTTCGGGAAGGTTAATGTTCTCAAATTTTGCAAAGGAATGAGCTTCTTTTTCTTGCTTAGCAATATAACCTTCATATTTTACCATCACTTCAAGCTGCATAATTCCTGTATCGTCAAGTTGATACTTTGTAAGTTCAGGAATTAAGGCTAATAGGTGGCTGTAATTAACATCTGGTCTTTTAAGAAAATCTAAGGCCAAAGTTCCAGCTTTGATTGTTGTTAAACCTTGGGCTGATAAATAATCATTAACAGCTGTGTTGGCTCCTAAATATGTAGTCTTTAAAATTGATAAAGCTTGATTAAGGTGCTCGTTTTTCTTAAGAAAATCTTCATATCGTTGTTGGGAAATTAATCCAAGTTCATAACCATACTTGGTTAATCTTAAATCAGCATTATCATGACGAAGTAAAAGACGATACTCCGCCCGCGATGATAATAGACGATATGGCTCGCTTGCACCTTTTGTTACTAAATCATCAATCATAACAGCAATGTATGATTCGTTTCTTTTTAAAATAAAAGGTGGCTGATGGCGAAGTGCCAAAACAGCATTAATACCTGCTAAAAGACCAAGTCCGGCGGCTTCTTCATAACCAGATGTTCCACAAATTTGACCAGCTCCATATAATCCAGCGTATTTCTTAATCCGCAGTGTCGCATCAAATTGCGTTGGAACAACCGCATCATATTCAATTGCATACCCATATTTTAAAATTTCGGCATTTTCAAAACCTGGTAAGGAATGGACCATTTGCTCTTGAACTTCGCGTGGCATTGAGGTTGCGAATCCTTGAATATATATCGAATCACCATCTTTGGTTTCTGGTTCTAAAAATAGTTGATGTCGTGCCTTATCGAAAAAAGTTGTGATTTTTCCTTCAATCGAAGGACAATAACGCGGTCCAACACCTTTAATCTGACCGTTAAACTGGGCAGAAGTATTTAAATTGGCTCTGATGATGGAATGGGTTTCCGGTGTTGTATAAATAAGATGACAAACCATTTGTTCGTCGAAGGGAACATAGTCTTTAGTTGTATAAGAAAAAGCTAACTTGGCATTAGTGCCATATTGAACGCTGGCTTTCGAAAAATCGATTGAAGATTGACGAATTCGCGGAGGTGTACCGGTTTTCAAACGATAAATTTCAATACCCATATCTTCTAAAGCTTTTGACAAGCCAACAGAAGCTTTTTCACCATCAGGACCACTAGATGTTTTTTCTAAACCTCGCAATATTTGTGCTTCCATATAAGTTCCGGTCGTAATGATAACGGCTTTGGAGGAAATTTCTTCTCCATCCGCCATAATTACACCTTTAACTTTTGCTTCATCATGAAGAAGACCAACCACCATTCCTTCTTTGATTGATAAATTTGGAGTATTTAATAACAATTCTTGTATTCGAGCAGGATAAATATTGCGGTCGCTCTGCGTTCGTAAACATTGCACCCCCGGACCTTTTCCGGTGTTAAGCATTTTCATTTGTAAATACTGGTAGTCAGCCGCAACACCCATCAATCCGCCAAGAGCGTCAATTTCCCGAACAACAATTCCTTTAGCCGAGCCCCCAATTGACGGATTACAAGACATGCGCGAGACAGCTTTAAAATTTAGGGTGCACAACAATGTTGAGCATCCCATAGTCGCTGCAGCGTGTGCCGCTTCCGCGCCAGCGTGTCCTCCGCCAACGACAATAACATCGTATTCCACTAACCGACGCTTCCTTCCATATCCATCTTTATCAGTTGATTAAGCTCAACGGCATATTCCATCGGTAACTCACGTGAGAAAGGCTCGATAAAGCCCATAATAATCATCTGCGTGGCATCCTTTTGGGATATGCCACGTGACATTAAATAGAAAAGCTGTTCTTCATTAATTTTACTAACTGTCGCTTCGTGTTCGATAAATGATTGGTCGTTAAAAACTTGATTAGTGGGTATCGTATCGCTTATAGAAATATCGTCGAGAATTAAAGTGTCGCATTCAACGTGACTGCGTGAATTTATAGCGTTTTTCTCGTGACGAACTGTACCGCGATAATTGGCGATTCCACCATTGCGAACGATTGACTTAGAAATAATTGTCGAACTTGTATTTTTCGCTAAATGAATCATGCGAGCGCCGGCATCTTGATATTGACCGCGATCAGAAACAGCGATTGAAATACACGTTCCCTTTGAACCTTCACCCGCCAAAATAACGGCAGGATATTTCATATTTAGTTGACTGCCAATGTTGCCGTCAATCCACTCCATTTGCGCATTTTCATGGCAAATCGCCCGTTTTGTGACGAGATTTAGTATGTTTTTCGACCAGTTTTGAACGGTTGAATAACGACACTTACCGCCCTTTAAAACAACGATCTCAACGACTGCGGCGTGCAACGATTCGCGTGAATATATTGGGGCCGTACAGCCTTCAACATAATGAACATCCGCCCCTTCATCAACTATAATTAATGTCCGTTCAAATTGACCAGAGCGTTCATTATTGATTCGAAAATATGATTGTAGAGGTTTGTCGAGTTTAACCCCTTTAGGAACATAGATAAATGAGCCTCCCGACCACACAGCGCCGTTAAGAGCAGAAAACTTATTATCTGCAAAAGGAACAACACTATTAAAATATTTTTTAAATAAATCGGGCATAAGTTTTAAGGCTTGATCAGTAGATAGGAAAACAACACCTTTTTCTTCAACTTCCTTAAGCATGTTATGATATACCATTTCTGATTCATATTGCGTAGCAACACCCGATAAGTATTTTTGTTCAGCTTCAGGAATGCCAAGTTTTTGAAAGGTCTTTTTAATTGTTTCTGGAACTTCGTCCCAGCTATTTTCTTCTTTCGCACTAGGCCGAGTAAAGTAAGTATATTCGTCAAAATTTAAAACCGATAAATCGGGTCCAAATTTTGGCATTGGAAGTTTCAAAAACGCACGATAGGACTTTAGCCGAAATTCCAGCATCCATTCCGGTTCATTTTTCAGATGTGAAATAGTTTTGATGATATTTTCATCAAGTCCTTTTCCGGTATTGAGAATCGATACATCCTCATTTTTAAAACCGAATTCATATTCTTTTTGTGGCAACTTATTTTTCTTCATGATGATGGTGTAATAACTCTTCTAAGGCATCCCAACCAATCGTCGCACATTTAATGCGCGCCGCTTGCCGGTGTGTGTTAATAAAAACAATCGCTTCATCTAAAACCGAATCGTCAAATTGTTGTTCGTGAATCATTTTTTGATATTGGTCGATAATATACAAAGCTTCTTTGGATGTTTTACCAATAACAAGTTCAGTCATAATGTCCGTCGAGGCCGTAGAAATTGTACAGGCAATCCCATCAAACGCACAATCACTAATTATGCCATTTTCTTCCAAAAGAAAAACAGTAATATCGTCAATACAATTTGGTGAATCGATATGCATTGTTTGATAACGTGAGTCGTTGGGATTTCTTTTATTACGAGGATTTTCGTAATGGTCCATAATAATAGCCCGCATCATTTGCGGATCAAGCAAAATAGGCATCGAGAAAATCGCCTCCTTTTTCTAACGCCGAAACAAAAGCGTCAATATCTTCTTTGGTGTTATAAAAATAAAGTGAAGCGCGAACTGTTGCGACTTCGCCAAGGTAATCAAGTAAAACCTTCGCACAGTGTTGCCCGGAACGACAAGCTATGCCCTGTGAATTAAGATAAGTTGCTTCATCTTGCGCAAAAACACCTTTAATATTAAAGGTGATAATGCCGGATTCGGCCTTTTCATTATACAAAATGACTCGCTTGTTTTGTTGAAGCTTTTTAATGGCGTAGGCTCGAAGTTCATCTTCATATGCACGAATATTTTCCATACCAATATTCGTTAGATATTCGACTGCGGCCTGAAGACCAAAAATACCTTCAATATTTTGTGTGCCGGCTTCAAATTTTGAAGGGGGCGCTAAAAAGGTGACATCACCACACATATCAAATTTGGCATTCATACCCCCACCAGTCATAAATGGGCTTGTTTTTTCAAGAAGAGCATATTTCCCATAAAGAATACCGACACCGGTTGGCCCAACCATTTTATGACCAGAAAAAGAAAGAAAATCAACATCTAAATCTTTAACATCCGTGGGCATATGGGGAACGGACTGGGCGCCATCGCACACAAGGAGAGCACCGTATTCATGAGCAATTTTGGCAATTTCTTTGATATCAACAATAAAACCTAAAACATTGGTAACGTGGGCGACGGCAATTATTTTCGTTTTATTACTAATAACTTTTCGTAAATTTTCTGGTACTAATTTACCATCTTGATTAAGAGGAATATAGTTGATTTTGCAGCCAGTCATTTCGCCAACTTTAAACCATGGCAAAACATTACTGGCGTGTTCGGCTTGAGTGATTAAAATCTCATCATCTTTTGTTAAATACTTTGTTCCATAGCCATAGGCTATTAAATTTATCGACATTGAGGTTCCAGAGGTAAAAACTATCTCACGTTTATCAGCGTTAATAAACTTGGCAATCGTTTCGCGAGCTGCATCGATTCTCATATCGACGTTATAG
>JAEWUY010000119.1 GCA_023396795.1 Bacillota bacterium
CTACATCCCGACACTGGCGCGCCCGACAGGAGTCGAACCCGTAACCTTTAGATCCGTAGTCTAACGCTCTATCCAGTTGAGCTACGGGCGCGTGTCCGCCAAAATGGCGGCTCATATAATATAAACCAAAGGTCCGATATTATACAAGTAAGAAATAAAATGGAGGTTCCTATCGGAGTTGAACCGACGCTCATTGAGTTGCAGTCAATTGCCTTACCACTTGGCTAAGGAACCAGCGCAAGTAATTATAGCAAATGGCTTTTGAACCTTCAATAAGTAATAAATTACTTCGAAAAATATTAACGATGACTACTAGCGGCTTGTTGCCGACGAGCGCTACGATTCTTTTTTGTTAAACGTTTGCGATAGGCAAAGAAGCCTCCAAAGCCTAAGATAGCCCCAACACCAATAACGATGACGGCGATGGCCCAGCCTGGCAAAGTTGACGATTTAAATTCTTCCCACATGGCTAAAACATAGCGATTATTATCGCCAAAATCACGCATGATTGAAAGACGAGGAATTAACTCAGAATTCGGATATTGCGCGTAAAGTTGCCGGCCGACACTTTCTTCTTCAATATAAATAATGGCTTCGCTAGAAACAGTGTCACCAAAGAAATAAGCTAAATCATAGGCCACATAGTTTTCGGGATCCGCCAAAGGCGTCTCCCAGTCTTCGCCCCGAACATCATACCATTCATGAACAAGAGCATTAATGTCTTCTCCCCCAATAAAGGGGCTATAGCCAATATAATCCATGTTTTGAGCAGCGTTGACGGGATCGGAAACAAAGTTCAAAAACTTCTGAGCCAATTCCTTATTTAAAGAAGAACTTTTGGGCATAACCCAACCATCAAACCAAACGTTGCCTCCCGTTTCAGGAATTGAATAGTATAATGCCGTATCAATTTCTTCTTCGGCTTGATCCATCGCATAGACGGCATCACCACTCCACGCTAAGTTAATACCAATTTTCCCGGTGACAATGTCTTGTTTACCTGAATCATTTTCAAAGCCATAAATATTTTCTTTAAGGGCCAACAATTCTTCTTTGACGGCCGCGACCGTATCAGCATCGGAGCGATTAAAAATATCCGTTAACTGAGCGTTATACGCCACTGGATCATACGTGGCTTTCGCTTCGTCAAGATATAAATCTTGGAGGTCGCGAATTTCTTCATCAAAAACTTTCATAATGCCAACTGAATATGTATCGCGCATTGAATCTTTAACCGAAATAGTGTCTTTATAATCAGTGTTCCATAAAGAATTCCAATCATTCATATCAGTTATGACGCTTTCGGGAGTCATTAGCCGATCAGCATAAGTTTCATAAGTAGGATTGTATAAAATACCAAACGTTCCCCACATATATCCAACCGCAAATTCCGAGATGGAATGTGTTGTATTGGTGACTTTGTTAGTGGCTTCAAGATTTTCAAAAATATCTTTAAGATATGGAGAAGCATACTCTTCATAGTTCGGAACATAGGTCGCGACATCATCAAGAGGCTCAAGCATATCGTTGCTAATCATTTTTTGAATCATATAGTCACTTGGACAAACGAGGTCATAAACTGATTTCCCTGTTTGTAAGGAGTTCAACATTGTTTCGTTTGTGTCAAACGTATCATAGACAACCGTAACTTCTGTACCTTCAGTTTCAAAAATATAATCTTCGAACTGATCAACTAAATCTTTTGCGTTATAACCATTTTCCGGATCATTAAGATAGATGTAATCTTCCCAGTTCAAAATACGCAGAATTTGACTGCCACCTTCAATTGGACCCTCACCGCTACAAGCGGCTAAGAGCAGGGCCGAAAAAACAATTGCACTGCTTCCAGTAAAGACTTTTTTAAAATTCATGGTTTTCCCTCCCTTTACGAATTTTTTTAATATTCTTTGTTTTGTTACGATAAATCGTAATTCCAATCACAACCAATAAAACAACAAGGAAAATAATCAAGGTTAGAGCCCGCATCTCTGGGGGAATTGGTCCCCGTTTGATTTTCGCTTGAACTAAGGTCGAAAGAGTTTCGATTGTTCCTTCCCCGTTAAGTAGACCCGTCCCACGGGTAAAAGCCGTGATAATAAAATCATCAAGCGAAAGGGTAAGTGATAAAAGAAAACCAGAAAGAATACCCGGCATAATTTGGGGAATAATAACTTTCCATAAGGCTTTTTGCGGAGTGGCTCCTAAATCCAAAGCGGCCTCATAAAGGTGAGGATCAAGTTGCAATAATTTAGGACGTATCGAAATATAAACAAACGGTACTGATAAAACCACGTGGCCAATTAGCAAAGTCCAAAAGCCAAAGATTGATTGGCCACTGAAAATAACGCTACCAACGAAAACAAACAAAACTGTTAACGACAAAGCCATGACAATTTCGGCATTAACAATCGGTATTTGCGTCACACCTTCAATTGTTTTTTGCACTCTTTTTTTGCTATAAAAAGCCCCGATGGCTCCAGTCGTACCTAGCAACGTCGAAATAACCGCACTGATAACAGCGATAATCAAAGTATTACCTAAAGCAACCATAATTTCATGGTCTTGAAATAAACGAGCGTAAAGATTAAGCGAGAAGCCCGTCCAAACGCCAACGTTTGTTGCTTCGGTAAATGAGAAGGCGATTAAAACAAGAATCGGAAGATACATTAAAAAGAGAATTAGATAGATGTATGCGCTAGCGAATAACTTCTTTGTCTTTACCATAAGTTGCCTCCTCTAGCGGAAAAATCATCTTTGTTAAAACGCCGTGAGATAAGCATCGTTATGCCAACAATCGCTAACATAATCAAAGCCATAAATGAGCCATCATTCCACTGCGAGCTCGAAAAGTTTAAATAAATGGAATTACCAAAGAGCGTTATTTTTCCTTCGGAAAGAACGTCAGAGATAACATAACTAGACATCGTCGGCATAAAAACCATTGTCGCCGCCGAAACAATACCAGGTAAGGATTGAGGCAAAATTGATTTTGTAAAAACCTGCACTGGATTAGCTCCTAAATCAGCTGCCGCTTCAATTTGACTTTGATCGAGTTTGAGCATGGTTGAATATAAGGGCAAAATGGTAAATGGCAAGAAGTTGTAAACCATACCAACCATCGTAGCCACATAAGGATATTGACCGCCATTGATTCCGATCCAAGTTAATAAGTCGCGAGTCGCACCTGTACGTAGTACAAAGTTGATCCACATCGGCATAACAAAGAGCAATACTAAAACCGTATTTGTATTATATTGCTTACGAGCTAGAAAGTAGGCTAATGGATAGCCAATGATTAAACATAAAATAGTATTTAAAACGCCAATAAAGAAAGAAACGAGAAGAACGTTTAATTTCGTTGTCGATGAAAAGAAACGGATTAGCGAGTCAAAAGATAATTGTCCTCCCGCATTTGAAAAAGCATAGTAGACAATCAAAAGAATCGGAATAATGACAAAAAGAGCCAAAAAGATCGAGTAAGGAATCGATAAATAATTACGCTTAAAGTTCATATTTGGCAAGATCTCCTTTAATGCGTAAACGGATATTTTCAGGGGCAACCTTAATCGAGACAACGTCATTTTCATTGAAAACATACTGAG
>JAEWUY010000046.1 GCA_023396795.1 Bacillota bacterium
ATTTACAGGTGAGAGTAGGCATGTGGCCGGCGCTTTTGATGCGAATAATACCGTTTATTCCGCATCTTTAGGTATGATGGCCGGTAACGCATTAAGAGAACGTTTTGTCGATAAATACATCCAACGCTATTACGCTAACATCACTAAATCTGGCGATGCTCCAGGTAACACGCCTGGTATCACTGTTGTTGATTGTGGATTAAGAGCTTTGACTCTTGATAAGTTATTACAAATGAATGAAGATTTTGACCGTGCGTATATAGGTGCGGCAATTAGCGTGGGTTGCAAACTAGATATTCAAACAGAAATAGGCTATCTACCTAGAATAGAAGATAAGAACTTACAAAACATCTTCTTAGATGTCGCTAAAAAACTATTCAAAGACGAAGATATCCATACTAATTTAGAACCAGCTGCTGGATGCACTGATTTAGGAGATGTTTCTTCAATTATCCCGTGCTGCCATGCCTTCATTGGAGATGGTGGTCCGGCTGGTCATACTAATAAATTTGTAGTTACTGATAAATATGCTAGAGGTGTTCTGGCCGCCAAAACACAAGGTGGCGTGATACTTCAACTTCTTATGAATGGTGGAGAAATGGCCAAGAAAGTCAAAAAGGAATATCAACCATCATTTAAATCTACTGAAGAATACATTGATTTCATCACAAATATGAACAAAGCTTGCGAAGCTGTGAGATATTCGGAAAAGAATATTATTATAAAATAATATGAAACTAGATATTCAAGGCGAACTTTATCAACCCGATCCATATGTCATTAAATCTAATGGCAAGTATTTCATGTATACAACCGGAAGAAACGGAGTGCAACTTTATGTTTCTGATGATATGTATTCTTTTTCTTACTATGGTTTAGTATTTACTGTCGAAAGACAAAAAGAGTATTGGGCCCCATCAATCATTGAAATAGATGGTTCGTTTTATATGTATGTTTCATTTATGAGTGAAGAAGATGATGACGCTCATAAAGAACATATTGTAGTGGCAAAAAGTTCATCCCCATATGGCCCATTTATTTATCTTAGCGATTTAACCGAACCATTCTCCATTGATCCTCATGTTATTAAAAGCGGAAATGATTTATATATTTTCTATTCAATTAATGACTATGACGCTCCTAGGGCAGGAACTTTAATTGTTGTCGATAAGATGATTTCTCCGATGAAAGTTAAAGGAGACCCTCATGTTGTTGTAAGGGCCACTCTTGATGAAGAAATCTTCATGCATGACCGTTTTAAAAAAGGACAACATTGGCACACCCTAGAAGGAGCTTTCTATTTTAGGCATGGCGATTATCATTATTTGATGTTTAGCGGCAATTGTTATCAAAATGAAAAGTACTATATTGGGTACGCCCATGCTTTTGGAAAAGAAGATGATTTAACAAAACTATCTTTCCGAAAATACCCAGATAATAACACCTATTATCCATTAATTAGCAAGAACCAAGTTGAAGAAGGCACAGGCCACAATTCGTTGCTTGAAATTGATGGACATTATTATGTTTTCTATCATGGAAGAGATATTATTCCTGGTGAAAAGGTAAAATATAGAACCGCAAGAGTAGCGGAAATAGTACCACAGAAAGAATTGCTAAGAGTTATTAAACGATAATATCTTCATGATGATAGCAAGCAAAGTCTGCTGTCATGTTTTTATAAGAAGTATTCAATTTTGAATACAATAACTATAATCTTCAAATATACTGAATTTATAGATATAAATATCTATGTGGCAGGTTTAGATCGCAAAAATTGCCTGTGGCTGAGATTGCAATAACACTCAAACCTAAAACAAAAACGGGAATATCTCTTGTATTTCCCTGTTAATGATAGTGGTAGCGGGTTATTATCGTAACCCTTCAGCTCCACCAAGCACGCAACTTACCCTTGATATTCAAGGGTTTTTTTATTGTCTTATCCTCTTTTTCTTGGTAGATGTAGTATTAGAATATCTCCGATAAATGAAGCAAGGACGAAAAAATGACATCATTTCAAAAAATAGTTTATGAAGCTACAAAAAGAATTCCTTTTGGCAAGGTCGCCACTTATCAAGATATTGCGACCATGATTGGAATGCCAAAAGCTGTTCGTGCGGTGGGTAATGCTTTGCATAATAATCCAGAAATGATTACTATTCCTTGCCATCGAATTGTTAATTCGCGAGGTGGCTTGGCGCGGAATTTTGGCTTTAATGGTTTAAATGGGCAAAAAGCCTTACTGGAAAACGAAGGAATAGTTGTCAAGGATTATCGTGTCAATTTAAGTGTTTATCGAGCACTTACTTTGTAAGTTGCTATTATCTTCAGGGCGTTTAATAGATAAACGGCAATGAGAATGCTATAATATCTATATTATGGAAAAGATAAAAATTACATCAGAAATTGGCAAACTAAGGCGTGTTTTAGTCCATCGCCCCGGACACGAATTGTCTAACCTAACACCGAAATATTTGTTTGAGCAATTGTTTGATGACATTCCTTGGTTAGAGGAAGCACAAAAAGAACATGATGCCTTTGTTAGCGTTATTCGCCAAGCGGGTGCCGAAGTCGTTTATTTAGTCGACCTCGCTTCCGAAGCGATTGTGAGTAAACATGTTCGCAAACTCTTTATTGAGCAATTTATAAAAGAAGCACACATAAATAATCCTTTGACCATTCATAAGATAAGAGAGTATCTTACGACTTTAGATAGTAAAGAACTAATTAAAGTTACAATGGCGGGAATTAGAAAATCGCAGCTTCCCGGCTATAAAAAGGAATCACTTCGTTCCTATATCGAAGACTATCCTTTTGTGACTGACCCGATGCCTAACTTATATTTTACTCGTGATTGTGCATGTGCAATTGGCGATGGTGTATCGATTAATCGAATGCATAACGAAGTAAGACGCCGCGAGGCGATATATATTGACTATATTTTTACTCATCATCCTGATTATAAGGATACACATCGCTTTTACAAGCGCGAGGAGACTTCTTCACTTGAAGGCGGAGATGTTATGGTATTAACCGAAAACACTGTTGCCATCGGAATTAGCGAACGGACACAACCCGATGCAGTTGAAGTGCTTGCAAAGCGGCTTTTCGCGAGTGGGAGATGGGAGACGGTCATCGCTATTAACCTTCCAAAAGAGAGGACATTTATGCATCTTGATACGGTATTGACGCAAGTTGATGACAATCGCTTTGTCGCTCATCATGAATTTATTGGTAAAATTGATCACTTTGTCATTAAACCAGGATTAAAAAGCAATACATTGCGTATCGTTGCCTACAAAGAAAACCTCACCAATACTTTATCGAAAATAATGAATCGACCTATTACCTTTATTCCCTGTGGCGGAAACGATTCAGTTGCAAGTGACCGCGAACAGTGGAACGATGGCGCCAATACTCTCGTGCTTGAACCAGGCAAAGTAATTGTTTATGCTCGAAACACAATTACAAATGAAATCTTAGAAAAGGACGGAATTAAAGTTATTCCTGTTCGCAGTAGCGAATTAGCACGAGGTCGGGGCGGCCCTCATTGTATGAGCATGCCACTTTATCGCGAATAAGCGTCTTTGATGCGCTTACAATGCGCGTGTATGTTAAAGTGATAGAAAAAAGCGAGTACCTCAGTTAGAATAGAAAAGGATAAATATTCCAAAGGAGATAAATATATGTCAAAAATCAAATCAGTTCATGCCCGTGAAGTCATTGACTCACGTGGTAATCCGACCATCGAAGTCGAAGTTCAAACCTATTGCGGGGCATTCGGAAGAGCAATTGTTCCAAGTGGTGCATCCACTGGTGAGCGCGAAGCGCTTGAACTACGTGATGGTGATAAGAAACGTTTTGGTGGCAAAGGCGTTTTAAAGGCCGTTGATAACGTCAATAAGATTCTAGGACCAGCCGTTGTTGGTATGGATGTCAGGGAGCAAAAAGTCTTAGATGATAAACTTCTCGCCCTCGATGGCACAAAGTTTAAATCAAACCTCGGTGCGAACGCCTTACTTGGTGTTTCTCTTGCCGTTGTTAAATGTGCTGCTGATTTTAATCACGTTCCTCTTTATGAACAAATCGGTGGACAAGAAGCAGTAACCTTACCTGTTCCGATGATGAATGTTATTAATGGTGGTTCCCACGCTGATTCATCTGTCGACTTTCAAGAATTTATGATTATGCCCGTTGGTGCTCCTAATGTTCGCGAAGCTATTCGCTGGGGCGCAGAAATATTCCACGAACTAAAAAAAGTTCTTAAGAAAATGGGCCATGTCACGGCTGTTGGTGACGAAGGTGGCTTTGCTCCTAACCTTTCATCTAATGAAGAACCCCTAGAAGTCATTGTTCAGGCCATTAAAAATGCCGGTTATGTTCCGGGGAAAGATGTCTTTTTAGCCATGGACGTCGCCGCTAGCGAATTCTACGATGAAGAAAATGGCACTTACAATCTTAAAAAGAGTGGACAAGGTGTCAAAACATCGGAAGAAATGATTGCCTGGTACGAAAAGATGATTGAGAAGTTCCCGATTATTTCCATCGAAGATGGTTTAGGAGAAAAAGACTGGGCAGGCTGGAAGAAGCTCACCGAGGCTCTCGGTCACAAAATTCAACTGGTTGGTGATGATTTATTCGTTACAAACCCTTCAATTCTTAAAGAAGGTATTGATAAAGGCATTTGTAACTCCATCCTCATTAAACTCAATCAAATCGGTACTCTAACCGAAACGCTTGATGCAATAAAAATGGCTAAAGCCGCCAATTACACCAATGTTATTTCTCATCGTTCAGGCGAGACAGAAGATACAACGATTGCCGACTTAGCGGTGGCCGTTAATGCTGGCCAAATTAAAACTGGCTCAATGTCAAGAACCGATCGCGTCGCCAAATATAATCGTCTACTTCGCATCGAAGAAAGACTTGGTGCAAAAGCAAAGTATCCTGGACTTAAAACTTTCTATAACTTAAACAAGTAAATTAAATTATGCCGAATTACGTAATAGTAATTATTGGACTTGCTATGCCATTCGTAGGCACCGCTCTCGGTGCCTCGATGGTTATTTTTGCTAAAAATGGCATCAAACCATGGTTGCAAAAAATCTTATTAGGTTTTGCTTCAGGCGTGATGATTGCCGCTTCGATTTGGTCATTGCTTATTCCTTCTTTAGAAGCTGAGGTAAATGGCGGGATTCTTCCTGCCGTTGTTGGCTTTGCAGTTGGTATGGGCTTTTTACTATTACTAGACACAATTATTCCCCATCTGCATATTAATAGCGATAAGCCTGAGGGTGTTAAAACACGAAAGGTGAATCGTACTTCGATGATGGTTTTTGCGGTTGCTCTACATAATGTGCCAGAAGGTATTGCCGTCGGTGTTTCCTTTGCTGGAGCATTAACAGGAAATGTTGGGATTACTTTGATGGGTGCTTTAGCACTTGCTATTGGTATCGCCATTCAAAACTTTCCCGAAGGAGCGATTGTTTCGCTGCCATTAAGACTCGAAGGCCATTCTCGAAGCAAAGCCTTTATGATTGGAAGTTTTACTGGCATTATCGAGCCAATTGCTGCCCTTATTACTATTTTATTAACTGAGCTAATGGTTCCAATTCTTCCTTATCTTCTTTCTTTTGCGGCGGGAGCGATGGTGTATGTCGTAATCGAGGAACTAATTCCCCAGTCGCAGGAAGGTAAACACTCCAACTTAGCCACCGTCGGCTTTATGGCCGGTTTCATCGTTATGTTATTACTAGATGTTTTGATTAACTAATTTGTTAGAAATATTCTTAAAAAGTCACTCTTCGGAGTGATTTTTTGTTTATAATTAAAATATGATTCATAACAAAAATATACCGCAGGAAATTAAGAAACTCCCCTTGAAAGCGAAACTTGA
>JAEWUY010000022.1 GCA_023396795.1 Bacillota bacterium
GTACATTGTATATTGTCCATCGTCACCCATATAATGTTTTTCCCATATTTTTTTCGAAACTTTGTCTTTAATCTTTAGCTGCTCGAGAGCTAAATTGTCAAAACTAATAATTTTGAAATCTTCTGAAAGAGAAATAATTTCTTTTTCTAAAAGATTAATGTTTTCTTCAATAAGTTGCGAATAATACTTCTTCCCCCGTCCATATTGTTTGTAGCCAAGGATAAGAATTTTTAGTCTCTTGCTGCTTAAAGATTTAAAAATCTTTAAATCGTGATAGCCTGCAATGAGGTGTAAAACAGCATTTTTGTGCTTTTGGCAAAAGATTGCCAGTTGTTGATCAGGAGAAGTTACGGAGATACCTAATCCATATATGAGTTGTTCGGCAATCAGCTTTTCGATAAATACAAGGTTAGCAAACAAGTGATCTTGATTGATGGTCATGTTTGCGATGACGCCTTTCTCTTTAAGCACATTAAGAAATAATAGTAAGTCAGGATGTTCTAAAGGGTTACCACCGCCAATAGCTACTTCTGTTCCGGCGTGCAAGGTTTTAATAAAAGGATGGTTAATATTTCCGTGCCTTCCATCTGTTTTTGAGTTCTCGTGGCACATCGGACATTCTTTGTCGCAACAGTTGGTAATTTTCATGTCGATACTCTCAGGAAAAAAAGGCAAAAAGGCGCCTTCTTCAGTTCTTCGTATTTTGGTGCCGTCCGAAAAAATGCTAACTTGGTAGTTACCGTTTTGATATTTACTAAGAACTTTGATAATATGCATTGCGATGATTCCTTCCCGCGTTACAAAACGATTCCGCCCATGGCAAAAGCGAGTTGCTTCTTTTTGTCTTTATATACAAACGAATTAGGGAATTTTTCTTCAAGTATTCTGGTAATATTTTCTTCTTCGATGTTAATAAGAACATAAAGGTTCTTTTTGGCCCGGGAGGCACCGACATAAAACAAGAAATTATCATCAACAAAACATTTTTCGTCTACGTCGACTAAAATAATGGTATCAGCTTCCAATCCTTTAAAAGTCCGGCATGTGTAAAACTTTGTTTTAAGCCCGCCAGATTGATAAAGGGAGCGGTTTATGATGTCGTTTGCAAAAAGGGACAATTCAATCGTCTTACACGTCAAAATAGCACGATCACTTTGTCCATCGCCACTATGTTTATTAATAATTGTCTTTAAACGGGTGATGGCTTCCTCTTTGTTTTGATAAAAGACGAATTTGACTTCTTCTCCACTTGGAGCTCGTTCAAATAAAATAGGCTCGGCACCAATAAGAGACAAAGAAGTCTTGGCGATTTTCTTGGTATTGCGACAATTGCGGTAAAGGGTTAGTTTAGAGTCAACGGTTTCAATGTATGACGGGATGCGCTTTGACTGAACTAGTTGATTTTTATCATAAAAGATAAAGAATGATTTGCCCTCGCCTTTTGTTCCGTAATCGGCTAAGACATCCAAAACGCCAGCGTTTTCCAAATCATCACCACCGAAATCTTGTCCTTCATCGACAATAATATGATCATATTCAAAAAGGTTTTCGCTTATTTGATATTCGAGCACTTTTCTTAACTCGTAATAATCCGGGGCAGGTTTTTTAATCAGCGTACAAGTGAAACCATCAATGGTAAAGAAAGCGATCCTTTCCTCACGGTTGCTGCGTTCGAGATGATTTTTTAGGTTAATATTAAAACACAAAAAGAGAACTTTTTTACCTTGAGTGGCCAGCCGTCTAGCTCTTTCGACGGCAATTAACGTTTTTCCTGTTCCGCCAGCACCACTTATTGCCGCACTTTTTTGTTCAGCCAAAAATTCTAATACGATAATTTGTTCTTTTAGCAGAGAAACATAAACTTGATCTTCAATATCACGAATTTGATTCGGAGACACAACACCATAAGATGGACAAAGGGCCTGTTTAAATAAAACCATTGCCTGCTCTTTTGTTAGATTATGCTCATAACCGGAACCTGATGTAATTATTTCGGGTTTATAAACAACGTGTATTTTTTGAATTCTGTGCAAAATAGCTTCAATGTAAGGTCTGGGATTATTAATGGCTTCTTGAGGAATGATCAGTTCCTTGACAATATTGGGCCCAAAAGATGCTTTATCTACTTGCTCTTTAGAATAAGAATGAAACCATACTGCGTATAAGAATTTGCAATTTTTAATATAATTTTCCAAGTATGAATACCGTTTTAACAAACCATTAAAAATTTTATATGAAGAGGTGGCGGCTTGATTAAAGGGATCCTTCATGGCTTCTCCATTTTGATAATGCCACATTCCTTCGGTATCACGAGTTACTTTACCTCCTTTGGCTTCAATTACTAAACACCCATAGTCAGGGTGAAAAACAAGGAAGTCGGCCTCAGACTCATCTAAGGCTGAAAGTTCAGTATTAATATCTAGTGTTCGTAGAGAGTGGAAAACGTAATAATCATTTGGCAGTTGCTTAAGAGATTTATATAATTCATCTTCTCTACTTTTGGGATCATAGAATTCGATTTGCGAAGGTATCATTTTAGCCATTCTTTTGTTCCTTCCTAATTTTTTTACAGAAATCATTCACATCTAGATACTCGGACAAAAAATAACAAGTGAGACCACTACGATTATTTTTGATTAAATTGAAAAAGGCATAATTTTCTTCTCCAAATAGTAATATTTTACTTTTTTCCCAGTAGAAAAGAGCAAAGCCTTTTTGCCCTTCGCCCGTTACAAGAGACACAGCAAAACCCTTTGGCGGTTCACAATCGTGATTCCCCATTTCTTGAATGATGTCGGCAAAGTGTCGATGATCTGAGGCCTCGAGATAGTCGTCAGCCAATTTTGATAAATCCTCGCCAGTTGAGATTTCCCGCTCAATGCGTGAGATTTCAATCATTCCTTGTTTGTTATGAATTTCATCGAGAATATGTACTAGCGCTTCTTTGGCTCCTTTTTTTGTTAAATGGGCGTGAACTGACTGATTGTAATAATTGCGCAAACAATTGTAACAAGACGAGTCTTCGGCGCAGCAATCTTGCGAGACTTTTTTTAGCGCATAGTTTAAAACGTCGATCATGTTATTCTTATCATTTAATCTCTTAACGTGCCCAGCGCCACCCGCCACCGTGTCAAATAACACGAGTTCATAAGGTTCAACGTAACTGGTTTGCAATATCATGCCACCAATATCGTTACGCTCGATGTTATACGCATAACTGATACCCTCTAATATGGCATATAAAATTGAGAGCGCAGAATCACGGTCTTTTAATTCAGTTATGATGTCGTTAAATTTAATTTTGATGACATCGGTCATATATGTGTGGCCAATATGCGTTTTGTAGAGTTTGACATTTGAACATTCATAACCGCGATGATCATTATGTTTGCTGTTTTTGATTTCTGCAAACCAGGCACGGTCAATTTCTGCATATCCACAGCTTTTGCAATAAAAGAAATTTGTTTCGTTTAAACTTAATAGTTTCTCATTGGTCAATTCGCTAATAGTCAAAACATCAAAAAGGTTTTTAGAACCCGTAACAATAGTACCATCGCCGATATAGCGCGTTTCGCCGGAATATGTTCTAGCCGGCTTTTGTTTCCGGGTTTCTTTGTTCTTCTGATCGGCGATGAATCCTCGTGTTGGTTTAACAAATGAATGAATTTTTCTACTATCGTAGGCTATATTTGTATGACAATACTTGCACGTTATGTTTTCGTCCTTATCAAACATCACTTTTGAAAGATTAATACCCTTACATTCGGGGCACTCAATATAAAATTCGGTTTCGAGCGAAGAGCCATCATAAGGCAAAGAAAAATAACGAGAGGTGTATTTGCGATTATCTACTATGACCTCTGATTCTGGAGCGTACTCCGAAATAGCGAGCGCTAGATCTCTCTCCAAACGATATTTATCATCCATTTGATCGATGTTTGGATTGTAAATTTTAAGATGCACGTTATCGACAGGAAAACCATAGCGAGGGATGACTCCATATCGAGCAAAATATTGAATTAAAGAGTGCTTATTTTTGAGTATAAATAATGCCGACTTATATTGTTTGCAGAGATCGTAATTACCGGCTTCTTCTTCTTTTTTAATAGCCGTCTCATAGGTATTAACCATCTCTTTTAATCCATCACTAAGGAGTTTTAGAGATTTGGTGGGATCACTAATGTATTTTAACCATTTGTATTGGCCGTATTTTTCGTAAAGATCATCTTTAAGAATATAGTTATCAATGTACGATGATAATTCTTCAGGTTTGCTTTCAATATATTTAAGCATTGATGCGGCTTGATCCTTATTAATAAAATCGCTAATAGTTGAATAATCCTGCGGATTTTTCCGAAAGTAAAATCCTAAAATGGCGGCCGTAATATGTCGCATGATAATTTTTTCGTTGTCAATTGCAAAATATGGAGGACTCACCACCCCAGAAATCATGTCAGTAGGATTTGCAAAGAAATTATAGTCGTGAGAACTTGTACTACAAAAGGTTAGGACAAAAGCGGAGGTGCTAATTTTCCGTCCGGCACGACCTGCTCTTTGAATATAATTGGCTGGTGTGGGTGGGACATTGCGCATGAAAATTGTATTTAGGTCGCCGAGATCAATTCCCATTTCAAACGTCGTCGAACTGCTGATAATATTTATTTTTTTGTTTTTGAAATCATTTTGAACGATTTTCGCTTCAAAAGGTTTAAGCTGAGCTGTGTGTTCTTTTGATATGATGCGCTCAATCGGGCGGGACATATATTCCTTACGATAATAACTGTCTTTAAAAACAATATCAGGGTCGCATTCTTTCAAAATGCCCGAGCAATCTCGTTCTGGACAGGCAGAATTAATATTAAAATTAGTAATGGTACCACATTTTTCGCATTTATAGTATTTCGTACTTTTATAACTATGGACTGAATATTTCGCGCCATTAATTACATACAAACCAGCTTGCTTTTTACTGTCGCTAGGAGTTATTAGCCCCGCCATCATGGCGAAGTCAAAAACAAGACCCATAAGTTCTCTTGCTTTAAGATCGGATATCTCAAGAGCTTTGGCGACAAACCTAAGATTATCATTTTTTGTTTTGCCACTCCCTTTTTTGTCAATTGGCAGAAAAGAACGAACATTGTTGTTTTGAGAGGAGTTTGCCTCGCGAATTACAAAATTATGGAAACGACGATAGCCGAGATAATCGTTAAGGAGCGATGGATTATTGGTAAAGGATTCATATTCGATAGCTGGCACAGTTCGAAACAAAGAAAAGAGATGGTGAGTTAATTGCCGGAAAATATATGGCGAGATATTTGGAAAATCTTTTTCGGTCAGATAAGTTTGTAGAATCTCGTCTTTAAAATAGGGTTCCGGCAAATCTAAAATAAATGAAAAAATACCGAGTCCTTCTGCGCTGTTTCTACCATCAACAAGCAATAATTCCCGCAAAACTGCGGCGCGACTAAAGGCAAAAGTTTCTTCAATACCCCCCATAAAACCAGCTTTGCTTTTAATCAAGGCTTCAACTTTTTCAAGAAGCGATAAATAATTAATTGGTCGATGGTTATTATTTTTAAGCAAATGCCAGATAATGGCTTTGAAAAGGAAGTTATCG
>JAEWUY010000036.1 GCA_023396795.1 Bacillota bacterium
ATGAGTTTCTAATACTCGATGGTTTGAGAGTAATTTATGAAAAGAACGAGGTGGCGAATAATGCAAAGTAAATTAATTCGCAGCATCATTTTCGACGCGATGTTCTTAGCCATCATTATCATTATGACTTTTGTTCCATATATTGGCTTTATTCAGGTTGGGTTAATTTCCTTCACTTTAATTCACATACCCGTTTTGATTGGAGCAGCCATCTTCGGATGGAAACGCGGTTTAATGTATGGCATCTTTTTTGGAGTCGCCTCTTTAATTAAGGCCACAACTTACCCAGGCACTATTGATTTTCTATTTGTAAATCCGTTAATTTCTGTTTTGCCTCGTGCTCTTTTTGGCTTAGCGGCCGGGTTTTTGTTTTCTCTGATTCGCCGCATGCCAAAGTTTTATCAAAAAGGTATTCATATAACTTTGGCTTCATTTGTTTTGACAGCCTTTCATACTTTTCTTGTTTTGACGATGCTGTGGCTCGTTTATCGTAGCGAACTAGAAAGTTTCCTCGAAACATCGCTGACATGGGCAGGTCTAGCATTAGCTAGTCTTATTGGAGCGGGGGCTTTAATAGAAGCCGGATTAGCCGCTATTATCACTCCGACTGTTTCCTTACTTGTTTTTAATAAATACCCCAATTTAGCATTGCGAAAGGATGGCAATCATGAAACCGGAAATTGATTATCTTGAACTAACAAATCCCTATCGTTTTAACGCTTCACGCACTCTTCAAGAAATGGTACGCATTAATTCTGTTTATGATGAGCAAAGCATTTCGGCGATGACCCCTTATGGCGCAGGAGTTGAAAAAGCTTTGAAATTCATCGGTCGCCTGGCACGTCAATATGGTTTTGATGTCGATTATTGCGATAATCGCGTTACGGAAATGACGTTTGGCAAAGGTGAGCGCTTAATTTCAATTTTTGCTCACGCTGATGTTGTCCCTGTTGGTAACAATTGGAAGCATCCTCCTTTTGGGGCTGTCATTGAAAAGGGGCGAATGTATGGCCGTGGAACAAGCGATGACAAAGGACCATTAATTGCGGCCTTTTATGCCATAAAAGCCTTAAAAGACAATGATTTAATTCATAATTATCGCGTGCGTTTAGTTGTTGGCGGCGATGAAGAAAGAGGATCTAGCTGTTTAAAATATTACTTTCAGCAATTAAAAAAAGAAGCACCAACTTATGGTTTTACTCCCGATGCTAGTTTTCCTGTTGTCTATGGCGAAAAGGGAATTAGCAATTTCAAATCGAAAATGAATATTGTCTTACCGGGAATCATAAAAATCAGTGGTGGTGAAGCTGTCAATTCTGTTATCGATTCGGCTTTGCTTGTTATGAAAACCGATAATGGGTTTGAAAAATTCTTAGAAACACTCAAACATAAACCGATGATTGAAAAAGGAAATGGAACGTCAAAAATTACTTTTGTTGGCACTTCGGCGCATGGTTCAACGCCTCAGCTTGGCTTTAATGCCGGTTTACAAGCTTTGGACGCTGTTGGAACCTTTTATCAAAATAACTTTTTGACAAAACTCGTTGCGCAATTTAAAGATTTTAATGGCAAGCCTTTTCAAGGTTACGCTCATAGTAAAGACTTGGGCGAGACGACATATAATGTCGGCCTTGTCAATTATGATGGTAAAGTCTTAGAAATTAAAGTCAATTTCCGCTATCCAGAAAAAGTGAATGACCGTGAATTTGTTAACAAATTCGATGAAGCCAGTGGCTTAACAAGTGAGATTTATTCACAAAGTCCGGTTCTTCTTTTTCCAGTTAAATCCCCGTTAGTCAAAACTTTATTAGATGCCTATCGTAAGGAAACCTTTGATAAAAAAAGTAAACCATTAACAATGGGCGGGGGAACATACGCTAAAGAGGCTCCTAATACTGTCGCGTTTGGAGCGGCCTTTCCTGATGATAACCCTCACATGCACGAGGCTGATGAAAACATTATTATGAATAATTTCTATCTAGCGATGGCTATTTATGCCCGGGCTATCCACTCCCTTGGAACTATGAAATAAATGAGAACACGATATAAACCTTGGGCTAAACCATATTTGCAACTTCATCGCGAAATTGTTTTAGCAAACCTTGCCGACGATGTATCTTTTTTTGCAACAGAAAATCTGGCAATGGAAATCGGGTGTGGCAAAGGTGACTTTATTGTGGCTTTAGCTGAAGCTAATCCTGCTACCCATTATCTTGCGATTGAAGTCAGCCCGATTATTGCGGCAATGGCGACTCGTAAAATTGTTGATAAGCAGCTTACAAATGTTCGAGTTATTACCGAAGATGTCGCAAAGATTCTCCCAAGTCTTAATGATATGAGTTTAGATGCCATATATCTTAATTTTTCCGATCCTTGGCCTAAACGTCGTCATGAAAAAAGGAGGCTTACTTTTCCTGCTAAATTGTTAGAATATATGCGAATCCTAAAAAGCGGTGGTTATCTCTTTTTTAAAAGTGATAACGATGGGCTTTATGAGTATTCACGCCAAACATTTGCAGAAAGCCCCTTGGAAGTTATTTCCGAAACTAATAATTATGAAACCTTAGAAGTGGGCGATGCATTGAGCGAATATGAACGTCAATTTCGAAGTGAAGGCAAAAATATAAACCGCATCGTGGCTCGGAGGAAATGAAAATGAAATTATCAAATCGACAATTAGCGCTTTTAAAGACATCTACACAATTAATCGGCGTGTCTGGAGCAGAAAAAGATGTGCGTCTCTTCTTAAAAGAAGAGTTTCAGCGCAAAAACCTCCCCTTTATCAGCGATAACCTGGGAAGCATATATGCCATTAAAAAAACAAAATCGGCTAATCCTTTTAAAGTTATGCTCGCTGCCCATATGGATGAAATTGGTTTTATGGTTCTTTATATTTTAGATAACGGACTCATCAAGGCCTCAGCTCTTGGCGGGCACAGCAAAGAAACGCTCGCTGCGCAACGCGTCGTTTTAAAAACAAAAAATGGTCACAAATTTTATGGGGCAATTGCTTCGATTCCGCCCCACTTAAAAAAAGAAAAAGAAAGCAACGAAGATAACTTCATCGATGATTTGCTTTTTGATTTTGGATATATTTCCAAAGAAGAAGCTCTTAAAGCCGGAATTACGATTGGTGATTCAATTGTAGTTTTGGGAGATTTCCAAGTTTTAAATGAAGGTCAACGTCTTTTAGCCAAAGCATTTGATAATCGTTATGGTGTCGCGTTGGTTTTGGATCTTCTTGATGAGATAGCACAAGAAGAATTACCATATGATTTATATATTGGCGCCAACGTTCAAGAAGAAGTCGGTCTGCGTGGTGCGACGACAGCATCTCAAATGATAAAACCCGATTTCGCCATTGTTCTTGATTGTTCTCCTGCTCGTGATTTGAGCGAAAACAAAAACGAATATGGGCGTTTAGGGGAAGGCGTTTTAATACGTTATCTCGATCGTTCAATGATTGCTTTTCCTGAACTACTTGATTTACAAATCAAGGCTTGCCAAGAAAGTGGCGTCAAATATCAATACTTTGACTCACCTGGGGGTACTGATGCGGGCAATATTCATAAATCAAACTCCGGAACTTTGACATTGACTCACTGCATTTGTGCGCGTGGTATTCACTCACCAAGTTCAATGATTGATGTTGATGATTATTTAGCCGCTAAAAAATCATTACTCCATATTTTAAAATCACTCGATTACTCAATGTTGCAGAAGCTTTTTGAGGCACGCCGCTAATGTATCGTCTATTTTACGATTATCATACGATTGGCGACATCTTAATGATCGTTTTTAATAATCAAAAGCAAGTCACTCGCGTTGATAAGCGAGTTAACTCCGTTGCCCTTTTTTGTGATGATGAACTAATTGGGATTAATATTTTTAATATTTCCAATACTGTGCGCCTTAAAGCAAAAGGAATGATTATTAACCCAGCCCCAGCTTTTATTGAAGTAATTAATCATATTTTGATTAACGACGGTTTAGAAGCTTTACCGCTTGAACAGGAATCAAATTTTATTGTCGGTCAAGTTCTCGAATTAATTAAAAGTGAAAATGAATTTTTTATAGCAAAAGTTGATATTTCTAGTCGCGTTATTTATGCTTTAGCCTCGAATGATTCAATCATTGTTAATCGCCTCGTCGTTATTGCTTTGCCTGGGACAATTCTTGGCAATGGCAAAACTGCAATCCTTCAGCAAATTGACAATATATATTGTGAGGGACACCTTTGTTTAAAAAGTGAACTCAATATTCCTTTGATTGAAGGTAAGGACGAAGTGTATTTACTTGATGAATTTGCCGAAATCGGTCAAGATTTTTTTGCAAAGGAGTAATTTATGGAATTAGAGATCACGCTTAAAGAGCAAGGAAAAATATCCCGGTTGACAAATAAAACATTTCGTTTTGACGAATGTCTAAGGAGTGGTTTTTACGCTGCTAATTACTTTTTAAAAGCGCGTGATATTGTAAAACAATATAATCCTAATCACATTGTAACGATGCAGTTTTTTCAAAGAACGGATAAAGCAATGGTTTGTGGTTTGGATGAAGCGATTGCTCTAGTTCATACTTTTGCGATTCATCCTGAAGAGTTAATAATAGAAGCCCTTAATGATGGTGATTTAATTGCCGCTAACGAACCAGTTTTAAAAATTACTGGTAAATATGAAAATTTTGGATTTCTTGAAAGTATGATCGACGGAACTTTAGCACGCCGAAGCAGTGTCGCAACGAATGTCCATCGCGTTGTAAGCAACTTAAATGGCACCCCTTGTTTTTCAATGGCTGATCGCCAAGATGATTTTCTTACGCAAGTAGGCGATGGTTATGCAACTTATGTTGCAGGTATATCTCGTGTTAGTACCGACGCCCAGGGATATTGGTGGGGCGGCAAAGGCATGGGGACAATGCCACACGCTCTAATTCAGGTTTGCGGTGGTGATATTTGTAAAGCTGCTGATTTATACCGTAAGACTTTTCCTAATGAAAAAGTAACGGCATTAATTGACTACAATAATGATGTAGTTCGTGATTCTTTGCTGTTAGCTCGTTATCTGAAGTCTGATTTGAAAGCTGTGCGGGTTGATACTTCAAAATCACTGATTGACCATTATTTTGATGGCAAAGATACTTCGGGATTTGATGCCCACGGCGTGTGCAAGGAATTGATTTTTGCTCTTCGCAAAGCACTTGATGATGAAGGATTTAACTTTGTTAAAATTATTGTTTCTAGCAGTTTTAATGTTGATAAAATAACCGAATGGGTACAGCTTGGCGTCCCTGTTGATATGTATGGTGTTGGAACGGCTTTTGTCAACAACACGACAGTTGGTTTTACCGGCGACTTAGTTATGTTAGATGGCGCTCCGCAAGCCAAAGAAGGGCGACAAAATATTGCATCAAGTCGCCTCAAAAAAGTAGCCTTTCCTATTTATTAAATGCGTTGTTATGAAAATATCACCGTTGCTTATGAAAAAATTTTCATATATTATGAATAGGCTATGGGAGTATCGAATATGGATTATTTAAAAGATCGGGTGACCATTTATGAAGTTGCCAAAGCTAGTGGCGTTTCTTTAGCTACCGTTTCTCGCGTTATTAATAAGCAAGGAAATGTGACAGAAGAAACAAGAAAAAAAGTCGAGGCAACAATTCAACGACTCGGGTATAAACCTAGTGGTTTAGCGCGAGCTTTAGCCACAAATGTTACGACGAATATTGGTATTGTTATTCCTTCTGCTAATTATGTTTATATTTCAAACATGCTCAACGGAATTACGGAAGTCGCCAAAGAAAAAGGATTCGTTCTTACTCTTTTTGTTACTTCCTACTCAAGAAGCGACGCCATTGCCATGGTTGAAAAAGTTATTACCTCACACGTTGATGGTGTCATTATTTTTGATGATCAACTCGATAAAGAAGATATCGAAAAAATTAATTCCTATTCAGTTCCGACCATTGTTATAAATAACAAAATTACGGGAGATCGCGTTGGAAGCATCAATTTCGGATATGAGCATGCCGTTCGTCATATGCTCAAGGCCCGTTACGAGCAAAACGAAATGAAGCCCGCTGTATTTCTTCATGTTCATAACGCCGGTCGTCTTTTGGCGAGAATTGAAAAAACTTTCATTGATTTTCATAACGAGATTAATGTGGCATATCGGATTTTTAATGTTGATGATTCTTCCGAACGCACCTACTTAGATTTCATGGAATATTTTAAAAAGCATCGCAAAGGCTTTTTTATTGCCTATCGTGATTCAATTGGGGCCGCGATTGTTAATGCTGCAACTGACTCTGGATTAAATGTTCCCGATGATGTCGAAGTAGTTTCTATTATTGGAACGAAATACGCAGAAATAATTCGACCGACGCTATCAAGTTTTTATATTAATATGCAAGAAGTTGGAAAGCGAGCGATGTATATGCTAGTTGACCTGCTTAATGGCGAACTATATGAAAAAGCATATAAGTTTGAATCAAATTACACGCAACGCAAGAGCACTAAGGAGTAACTTATGTCTAATATCATTGATGAACTAAATTATCGCGGTTTAATCAAAGATTACTCGGATGAAAAAGAAATTCGTGAACTTTTATCCACTCCCCAAACTATTTATTGTGGTTTTGATCCAAGTGCAGCCTCAATGCACATCGGTAACTTTGTAATGATTTCCTTATTAATGCGTTTGCAAAGAGCCGGACACCGGGTTATTCCTGTTGTTGGTGGGGCTACAGGGATGATTGGCGATCCTTCTGGTAAATCAAAGGAACGCAATTTGTTAGGCAATAGCGAGTTAAAGAAAAATACGGATGCCATACGTCAACAATTAGCGAGGTTTATTAATTTGGATGATCCAAAGCGAGGAGTTATAGTTAATAACTATGATTGGTTAAGTAAGTTAAGCATGCTTGATTATCTTCGCGACTATGGCAAATATTTTCCTATTAACTATTTGCTGAATAAAGAAATTATCGCCACAAGACTGGAAAATGGTATTTCATATACCGAATTTTCTTACAACATTTTACAAGCTATTGATTTTTTAACCCTTTATCGTCAACAAGGATGTCACATTCAAGTTGGAGGCAGCGACCAATGGGGCAACTTGACAAGTGGTCTTGAACTAATTCGCAAAGTTGAAGGTAGCGAAGTTAAGGTTGGCGTGATGACTAGTCATTTAATTGTTGATTCAACTGGACGTAAATTCGGCAAGTCTGAAGGGGGAGCCCTTTATCTTGATCCCGAGATTACCAGTCCATATAAGTTATATCAGTATTTTATTAATGTCAGTGATGCTGACGCTATTCGCTACCTCAAGGTTTTTACCTTTCTAAATAAAGACGAAATTGAAAACCTGGCCGTGGAACACGAAAAAAATCCAGGATTACGGCAGGCCCAAAAAACATTAGCTTATGAAGTTGTTAAAATTATCCATGGCGAAGAACGATCATTAGAAGCTATCAAAATGAGCGAATCGCTTTTTTCTGGTGATTTTAAAACAATGAGCGAGCGCAATTTAATCGATGTTCTTGGCGATTTAGAAATCAAAGTTCAAGCCGAAGTATCTCTTGAAGAGGCCATGATTTTAACGAAAGCCGCTTCTTCAAAGCGCGAAGCCCGTGAGTTTTTGGCTAGTGGCGGCGTTTATCTTAACGGTGATAAAGTTCTCGATGGAGCAACAAGGTTAGATTTTGCAAACGCCTTGCATAGTAAATACTATGTTTTGCGTCGTGGCAAAAAGAATTATTATTTAATTAACATTATTTAGCTTATAGTATTTACCGACAAAAAAAGACCCGGCTGGGTCTTTTCTTTTGGCTTACTTTGCTTACAGCAAGCGGTTGTAGTATTCGATGATTTGTGCTTCGTTAATGTCTGATGGTAATTCGTTACGATCGGGCATGCGAAGTAAGACGCCTTCGAACTTAGCCGGATCAACTTTGACATAACCGACTGAAGCTGGTTTGCTGTCAAGGGCTTCTTTGATTACTTTCAAATCTTTGCTTGACTCGCGAATGGCGATGACGTCATTAGCGGCACAAAGATATGAAGAGATGTCAACTTTTTTGCCATTAACCATCACGTGACCGTGATTGACGAGTTGTTTGGCGCCACGACGAGTTCTGGCAAATCCCATTCTATAGACAAGGTTATCAAGCCTTGATTCAAGAATGCGGAAGAAGGCAATGCCAGTAACTTCACTTGACTTGGTAGCAATTGTGAAGAGACGGCGGAATTGACGTTCGTTTACTCCGTACATGTGACGAAGTTTTTGCTTTTCAATTAATTGCTTTCCGTATTCGGAAGGCTTTCTTTTGCGGGCATTACCGTGTTGGCCAGGACCATATGGTCTTTTACGTAATTCTTCGCCAGTTTCGAGTGTTGAAAAACCTAGACGACGTGAACGTTTGTAGTCTGAACCAGTAAATCTCATGTTCTATTTCTCCTTTCCTTATATTTCGCAATATAAAGCAAGAGGTGCAAATTCCATCCTTCGGATGTCATGGAGTCAATTTCACCATTGAGCTTAGGCTACTTTTTCACAGTTGTTCCCGACATCGGACAAGGCGTATTTACATGCTGCATTACATGCAACGAATACTATAAAGGAAGAGAGATGATTAGTCAATAAAAAGTGTCTGTTGGTAAATAGTAACTTAATAATAATTATTAAAGAACGACATTTAATTTTTTTAGAACTTTGTTATAGTCACTAAAACCGACAATTTTCCATATTTATTGTGAAGTTTGATTGAAAGCGAATAACACTCTACAAAAAACAGAAATGATTTTTGAAATAGCGATACGCTAATGATATAATTCTTTACAAGGTAAAAAGAATGTTTGGACACTTCAATGTCGCTTTGATAAATAGCACGGGTATTACTTTTATTGCCGTGGGGGCAACTCTCATTTTGGGAGTAGCTTTCTTTCTTCTTTATAAATTTGTTTTTATTCGCCATATTGCCCGTAAGCAAGTGCGTGAATTGGAACGGCGTTTTGAATACCTGCACGCCTTATTAATCGGACAAGATGCGCAATATGTTAAAAGACTTGAGATTATCTCACGTACCAATTTGCTATATGTTGAGTTACACACCCAGTACCTCAAGCGTTTTAAAGAAATTCGCGATCGCTTCGATGCCCAAGCACAAAACACAATTAATAGTCTTAAAGATTTAGTGGACGAAGGTAAGTATAAAGCTTTAAAAGTTGCTTATCCAGAAGGCAAAAACATCATTGAAACTTATGAAAAGCACGTTAATACGCTTAATAGTGATTTAATCTCGGTTGTCAAACCCGAAGAAGAAGCTCGTCAAGCCTCTCTTTCTTTGAAAGAGGAGCTTCGGAGAATCAAACAAGATTACTATTCTAAGCAAGGTGATTTAC